>NZ_WEKR01000025.1:0-40409 GCF_024105395.1 Paracoccus sp. 08
GCTGCGCACGGCTGACGGCCATGTGCTGGGCGCCCTGTGCCTGATGGACCGCGAACCGCGCCAGATCGAGGATGCGGAACTGGACCTGCTGGACAAGATCGCCGCCGATGTCGTGGCGGTGATGACCGACCAGGATGCCGTTCCGACTGAACCGCGGCGCGAGGAACCGCCCGCCCCCCGCGGCGTCCTGGGTCAGCGCATCCCGGACTGAAGCGCCGGTTCGGCCCCGCGCCCCGCCAGCGACAGCGGCAGTTCGATGGGCAGAAAATCGACCGGTGGCGCGGGATCGTGCCGCCGGTCGATCGCCTCGACATACAGCGCCTGCAGCGTGTCGATCATGCGGTCCAACCCAAAGTGGCCGGCCACATGCCGACGCGGCACGTCACGAGGGATCTGCATCGCCTCGATCAGCGCGCGGTCCAGCCCGGCTCCATCGGGGGCGGCGAACCGCCCGGCCGGGCCCAGCACCTCATGGACCGCGCCCATCGCGACGGCGGCCACGGGCGTTCCGCAGGCCATTGCCTCGATCGCGGTCAGGCCGAAGGGCTCGTCCCATTGCGGCGTGAACAGCAGTGCCGATGCACGACCGTATTCCGCGGCCAGATCCGGTCCAGCCAGGTGCCCGCCAAAGCGGATGTTCCCCGACAGTTGCGGCCGGACCTGCGCGTCAAAGTAATCGCCATCCTCAATGCTGCCAAAGATCGTCAGGGCGACGCCCGCGCGGCGCGCGGCGGTGATCGCCAGATGGGGTGCCTTGTTCGGCGTGACGCGTCCCGCCCAGACCGCCTGCCCATTACCCTGCGGCGAATAGGGCCATTGCGCCAGATCGATGCCGTTCGGCACCACCCGCGCCGATGCGGGCGGGCCTTCGGGGAAATAGGCCGCCAGATGCCTGCGCGAACATCCTGTCGTCACATGCCACGGGGCCACGCTGTCGCGCACGGCCCGGCGCAGCGCGTCAAAGGGCGGCACGTGCAGCGAGGTGACCATCGGCACACGCGTCGCCCGCGCAAAGCGCGGCGGAAACCGATGAAGCGTGTTATTGTGGATGACGTCGAAATCCATGTCCGCCAGCGTGGCCAGGCTGGCGGCATGGTGACTGTCCAGATGGGCGTTCAGCGGTTCGGTGCCGTGATATTGGTGCCACGGATAATCACGGTCGTAATGCTGCGCCATCAGGGGCAGCAACGGCACGTCCACCCGGCTGTCGCCCGCCGCGACCAGGGTCGCCTCATGCCCCCGCGCCCGCAGAGCGTGGACAAGGTGGTGGGCATGACCCTCCATGCCGCCCATGAACGGGGCCGCGATGGGGTGACGGCAATGTGCCATCACCGCGATCCGCAACGGGCGGCCGGTCATTCGGCGGCGGGCATCAACAGGGCGCTTTGTTCGCGGGCGACCCGTTCGGTCGTCATGCGGTCGTCTTCGGCCAGCCGGTGCAGGTGGTCGATGACACGACGGGAATTGGCATAGGGCATGTGCCCCTGCTGTTCGCACAGGGCGAATTCCGTCGGGCCGGGTTCGCGCAGCAGCTGCAACCCCTCGGGCGCGTTGCGGATCAGGCCTATCAGCTGGAACGCATACAGCCAATGCTCCATCGTGCGGTGACCCCATTTGCGGGCAAAGACCTCGGTGTTGCGCAGGACAGAGTGCAGGTGATGAACCGGGGGCATGCAATGCGGATGGTACTGATGATAGACGCGGCCCCCCGCGATCCACCAGATCGGAGCGCCGCCGTCCGACCAGGCGCGGCCGAAATCGGTATCCTCGCCGCCATATCCGGTAAAGCTCTCGTCGAAACGCGGGCCGTCCAGCCAATCCTGGCGCCACATCGCAAAGTTCAGCGACCAGAAGCATCGGTAGTCGGCACAGGCCGCCACCCCGGAGGCCGGGGGGCCCTGGCGGTCGGAATGCTTGACGGCCATGTCGGCGAAGCGGTCGAAATCCAGCCCCCCGTCGGTGCCGCCCTGGGGCAGGTACATCACCTCGCCCATGAACAGGCCGCGACGGTCCGCCATGCGGTCTAGATAGCCGCTGATGAAATCGGGCGCCGGGATGCAGTCGACATCGACAAAGACCAGCATGTCGCCCGTCGCCGCGTCGGCCACCGCATTGCGGGCCGCCGACAGCGGCAGTTCGGGCGCCGTCACGCGGATCTGGCGGATGGGAAAGTCGGTCCGGGGCAGGTCGGTATAGTCGGCGTCCTGCATCACGCCGATGATCAGTTCCGACGGCTTATGCTGCTGGGCCTGAAAGCCTGCGACGACATTGCGCAAATGGGCCTCCCGGCCCGCAGCGATGGTCAGGGCGGAAACGTGGATCATGCAGGGGCTCCTTCGGGGATGCGTGTCGGGGGGGCGGCGGACCACAGGTCGCGCGCCAGGGTTTCCAGCCATCGGGCCGTGTCGGCCGCGGGATCGGCGGGCGGGCCAGGGCTTCGGCCTTCAGGCGCTGTTCGTCGAAATAGCGCCATTCCGGCACCACGATCCACGGCCGCGCGGCGGCCAGAACCTGCGCGCAGGTGGTGTTGCCCGTCGACGAGATCACCAGATCCGCCGCCGCCACATGGGTCGCCGGGTCGTCGACCCAGCCCCGGTGGGACAGGTTGCCGCCCTGCGTCGCATGCCAGTCGGGCTGGGTTGCGCCGATGGTCATCCAGTGCCAATCGGGAAAGGCCCGTGCGGCCACACCCATCGGCGCCTGCGCGAATCCGGTGCCGCCGGCACCGGACACCAACAGCGCCACGGGGCGGTCGGGGTCCAGCCCCAAAGCCCGCCGGGCCGCCGCCCGGTCGGGGGGCGTGATCGCGGCAATGCCCAGGCCGGGGGCATAATGGATGCGGTCCGAAAAGGGCTGCCAATCCGGCTGTGCCAGGGCAGCAGAGAACGGCGCCAGAAGGCCCACGGCCCCTGAATAGGCGGCTTGGTGTCCCTGATCGCCGCGGTCGCCATGCTGCAGGATCTTGACATGGGGGACCGAACAGATGCGCGACAGCTGTGCGATCTCGGCGCTGACATCGCAGATCATAAGCGCGGGATCATCGCTGGTGAACCAGCCCGCGATCCGGCCCATCGCCTGACGGATGCCCGGCCAGCCCAGGGGCGCGCAGTGCAGCGTGTCGGGCGTGGGCACGTGGTCCATGTCGCATTCGGCGCCGGTCCGTTCGAACAGCGACGGGATGGTGACGATGCGCGCCTGTGCCGTCAGCGGCGGAAAGATGTCGTCCCGGGCGCAGAAGATCGTGACCGGCCGATCGGTGGGAAGCGCATTGACGATGGCCGCGCAGCGTTCCGCGTGACCCCGCCCCTGGTGGTGGACGAAATAGCCGAAGGGCCGCTTTGCCGTGTCGTCGGGGACCAGGTCACGCATGCTGCGCCTGCCGTGCCAACCCAAGCTGCGCCAGACCGTCGATGACCCCGGCGGCGTGGTGATAGCGGCTTTGATAGATGCCCCGACCGCGCAGATGGGCCAGTTCGGCATAGGCGTTCGACGGCAGGATCGACGCCCCGCTGGCCGCCAGCATGTCGGCGTCGTTGCCGCTGTCGCCCGCGGCGATGCAGTGGCGCAAGTCAAGGCCGCGGCGCGTGGCCTCGAACCGCAGGGCGGCGGCCTTGCCGGCCGCCTGCGGCAGCACGTCGATGAACTCTCCGTGCGAGGCGATGACGCGTGCCGCCAACCCGGCGCGCGCCAGATCGCGTTCGATCCCCGCGGCCTGCGCGGCGGTACCCAGCAGCGACAGCTTCCACCGCCGCTGCTCATAGCCTGCCTGCCAGACGGGGGCGCGGGCCTGCAGCACGGCCTGCACCGCATCGCGGTCCCAGTCCGCATCCAGCAGCGCGGCATAGTCGGCGCAGGGGTGCAGCCGGTCGCCCGCGCCCCACCGCCAGATCTCGGACCCGACCGAGGTGATGAACAGGTCGGGCCGCGGCAGGGCCCAATCGGCCAGCACCCGACGCGCCTGCGACACAGACCGCCCGGTGGCGACGGCGAACAGCAACCCGTCGTCGCGCTGCGCGTGCCAATCGACGAACCGTGCGGCGGCCACCGGGCAGCCGGTCAGCGTGCCGTCGATGTCACTGGCCAGGATGCGGCGCACCGCGCGACGCGGCAGGGGGGCGGCGCGCTGCAGGTTCCGGCAGATCGCCACCGACCGTCGCGCCCAGTCCCGCCAGTCAAAGGCCTCCAGCGCGCGGGCCTGCGCGCGGATCGCGCCCTGCGGGTCGTCCATCATGCGCAGGCAGGCCGCGGCGACCTGCCCCGCGTCGCCGGGATCGACCAGCGCGCCGTGACCCAGCTGTGCCACGATGTCCACGGGGCCGCCGTTCCGGGTCGCAACCACGGGGACGCCGGCCTGCGCCGCCTCGACCAGGGTCAATCCGAAGGGTTCGTGCAGCGCCGGGTTCACGAAGACGCCTCCCTGCGCTGCCCGCGCGTACAGCGCCCGCAGCTGACCCGCATCATGGCGCGGCGGCAGGGCGACCTTGCCCCATAGGCCATGGCGGTCGATCCGGTCGAACAGTCCGCGCAGCACCTGCGCCTGTTCGGCGGGCCCGCCATCGATGCCATCGCGCAGCCCGGCCAGGATCACCAGGTTGGCGCGGTCCTGCAGCTCGGGCGATGCGGCGTAGGCATCGACCAGCCCGGCCAGGTTCTTCTTGGCCACAGGACGGGCCACCGCCAGAACGATGGGACGATCCGGCCTGCGCAGGAACGGCGCCAGCAGCGCATCGGCCGCCGCGGTGCCCGCATCGGGCAGCAGCGTCACGCCGGGGGACACGCAATGGCTGCGCCCCTCGGCCGCCTTGCCATAGGGGCGCAGCTGGCGCTCGGCCTCGTCGCGCGAGGACACGATGATCGCGGCGGCGCCCTCGACGGCCGACCGCTCGGCCGCGATCCGGTCGCGCAGATCGGGACGGCTGGCGGCGGCAGGGTCCTTCTGCAGGGCCAGGGAATGGGGGGTATAGATCCAGGGAATGCCGAACCGTTTCTGCGCCGTCCGGGCCAGGCGCGCGGCGTCGGCGAAATGCGCGTGGATCACGTCGGGCTTCTGCGACATCCCGCCAAGCATCCCGCAGAATGCCTCAGCCAGGGCGGGCAGCTCCGCCTCCAGGGCCTCCTTGGCCAGATAGGCGCGATTGGCGGTCGACAGGCGCAGGATTCGGCAGCCGGGCGCGACCTCCTCCACCGCCTGCGCGTGGATGGGATCCATGCCGTCGAACGTACGGGTGACGATGTCGACCGACGCCACCTGCGGCAGCGCCGCCTGTGCCATGGCAGCACCCAGGACATAGGCGATGTGGCCGCCGGTATCCTCGGTCACGCCATAGCGCACGGGGGCAGCCTTCAGGCAGCCGCCCAAGGCAAGGTGAAGAATGTGCATGATTGCACCTTTCGGCAAACTGACTGCAGACCGTGCAATGCGGCCATTGCACAGCGAACAACGTCACGCCGCCGCGGGTTCACCGGAAAGCGACCAAGTAAAGAAAGATGAACTCTTCCCTCCCCGGCGGTGCCTTGCCTATGGGCAGCATGTCGGTGCGAAAAAAAGCACCGTGGCGCTGTAACGCGCGCCCCACCCGCCGCGATCTGATCTGCATGAAGGCGGGCTGACGCGCCTTCGACATCAGAACGGAGATGATCATGACCGCATTCACGACCCGCCTTTCGCTTGGCGCCTCGCTGGCCTGTGCGCTTGGTGCGATGGCCGCCACCCCCGTCATGGCGCAGGAGATGGAGAAATGCTTCGGCGTCGCCTTGGCCGGGCAGAACGACTGCGCCGCGGGGCCGGGCACGACCTGCGCCGGCACCTCGACCGTCGACTATCAGGGGAACGCCTGGACGCTGGTCCCTGCCGGCACCTGCACCACGATGGAGCTGCCCGCGCAGGCCGACGGCACCGCCCGCATGGGCATGCTGGAGGAACAGATGCGCGACCTGCCCGCCTGATCCGACACGGACCGCGCGGGGATCGTCCCGCGCGGCCATTCCCAAAGGGTGATGCCATGTCCCGCCTTCCCGCCACCCCCGGCGTCGGTTTCAAGCCCCAGCATTTCGCGGAGATCCGCCAGGACGCCCGCCCGGTCGGCTTCTTCGAGGTCCATGCCGAGAACTATCTGGGCGCGGGCGGCCTGCCCCACGCGCAGCTGACCGCGCTGCGTGCCGATTTCCCGCTGTCGCTGCACGGTGTGGGCCTGTCGATCGGCAGCCCGCATGGGCTGGACCGGGATCACCTGGCGCGGCTGCGCGCGCTGTGCGACCGGTATCAGCCGGACAGCTTTTCCGAACACCTGGCATGGTCCAGCCACGGGGCCGAATACCTGAACGACCTGCTGCCCCTGCCCTACACGCCCCAGACCCTGGCGCTGATCATCGATCATGTCGACCAGGTCCAGACCGCGCTGGCGCGTCCCATCCTGCTGGAGAACCCCGCCACCTACCTGCTGTTCCAGCAGTCCGAGATCCCCGAAACCCAGTTCCTGCAGGCCATCGCCCAGGCCACCGGCTGCGGGCTGCTGCTGGACGTCAACAACCTCTATGTCTCGGCGGTGAACCATCGGCGCGATCCCTGGGTATGGCTGGACGCCTTTCCTCTGGACCTGGTGCAGGAGATCCACCTGGGCGGCCATGCGACCGAGGACCTGCCCTCGGGCCCGCTGCTGATCGACGATCACGGCAGTGCCGTCGCCGACCCGGTCTGGGCGCTTTATGCAGAGGCCATCGCGCGCCATGGCCCGCTGCCGACGCTGGTCGAATGGGACAACGACCTGCCCGACTGGCCGATCCTCGCGGCCGAGGCCGCGCGGGCCGACGCCATCCTGCGCCATGCGGGGCTGGCCCATGCCGTCTGAGCACGCCCATTTCACCACCGCCTTCGACGTCGCGCTGCGCGGCGGGCCGCTGCCCCCCGGCGTGACCGGCCCCGAGGCCGAGCGCCGTTTCGCCGTCTATCGCAACAATGTGGCGGTAGGCCTGTCCGCCGCGCTGGCACAGCGTTTTCCCGTCATCCGCCGGCTGGTCGGGGCCGACTATTTCGCCGCGCTGGCCGCAAGCTTCGTCGCGACCGACCGCCCCCGGTCGCCGGTGATGGCCGAATGGGGCGCGGGGTTCGCGGCCTTTCTGGCCGAGTTCCCGCCGCTGGCCGCTTGGCCCTGGATGGCCGACGTCGCGCGGATCGAACATGCCCGTGGGCTGGCCTTTCACGCGGCCGACGCCGTCCCGGTCCGCCCCGACCGCCTGACCCGCGCGGACCCGGACTTGCTGAGGCTGGGCCTGCACCCGTCGGTCATCGTGCTGCCGCTGCACCATGCGGGCGTCGCGGTCTGGGCGATGAACCAGCCCGGCGCCACCCCCGGCCCTGTCCCCGCGGGACCCCAGATCGCGCTGATCCTGCGCGATCCGTCCTGGGGCGTTCCGGTCACCGCGATCAGCCCCGCCGACGCCGCGATGATCGCGGCCCTGACTGCGGGAACGCTGACGCAGGCCGCCCGGGCCGCCCGGGCGGTGCAGGCTGACCACGACCCTCAACCGCTGCTGCTGCACCTGATGCGGGCCGGCAGCCTGACCGACCAGGAGACCGTGCCATGACTCCCATCCTGACCGACCTTGCCGGGCTGGCCCTGCGCGTGTTTCCGGCGGCGGTCTTCTGGCAGTCGGGCCGCACCAAGGTCGACGGCCTGTCCATCAAGGACGGCACCTGGTTCCTGTTCGAACACGAATACGCCCTGCCCGTGATCCCGTCGGACTGGGCAGCGGTGGCCGCGACCCTGGCCGAACACCTGCTGCCGGTGCTGCTGATCCTGGGGCTGATGACGCGGCTGTCGGCGCTGGCGCTTCTGGCGATGACGGCGACGATCCAGATCTTCGTCTATCCCTCGGCCTGGATGACGCACGGGCTGTGGGCCGCCGCCTTCCTGGCGCTGATCGCGCATGGACCGGGGCGGTGGTCGCTGGACCACGTCCTGCAGACCCGCCGGGTGCCGGCATGATCGCCGTTCCCGCCATCGTGCCTTGCGGGGTGGGCATCCCTGCGGCTAGCCTGAGGACAGGCGCGCGGAGGCGGGGCATGCAGCAGGACGGCACCGAATGGGCGGCACTTCTGGCGGCGGCGCAGGCCGGCGACAGCCGCGCCATGGCCCGGTTCCTGACCCAGGTCACGCCGCTGATCCGCGCCGTGGTGCGAGCCCGCGGGCAGCCTGCCCCGTGACCTGCACGAGGATGTCGTCCAGGAGGTGCTGCTGGCCATTCACCTGAAACGCGACAGCTGGCAGCCGGACACGCCCCTGCGTCCCTGGCTGTACGCGGTCACCCGCTACAAGGTGATCGACGCGTTCCGCAGGCGGGGCAGCCGCGTCCACCTGCCCATCCACGACTTTGCCGAGATCATGGCCGACAGCCGCACCGACGACCCCACCGCCGCCCGCGACCTGGGGGTGCTGCTGGCGCGCATCGACGCGCGGTCCGCAGGCATCGTCCGCGCCATAGGCATCGAGGGGGACAGTGCCGACGACGTCGCTGCCCGCCTTGGCATGACCGACAGCGCGGTCCGGGTCGCCCTGCACCGCGCCATGAAGAAGCTGTCCGCCATCGGACTGGGAACACGCGAATGACACAACCCTCCTCGACCGAGGCGCTGATTGCGCGACTGGCGGCCGAACCCCTGCCCTCGACCCGGTTCTCTCCGGCGCGGATGATCGCCACGATGGCCGGGACGGCGCTGCTGGGCCTTGCGCTGCAGATGGCGCTGTCCGGGCCGCGCCCCGATCTGGCCGCATCGCTGGCCGCGCCGGTAACCCTGGCCAAGCCGCTGCTGCCGCTGATGGTGCTGATGCTGGCCTGGCCCATGGCGGTGCGGCTGGCACGGCCCGGCGCGCGTATCGGGCTGTGGCCCCTGGCGGTCCCCGCCGCCTTGGCGCTGGCCCTGGCGGTCTGGGCCCTAGTCGCGACGCCCGTCGACCGAATGGCCCATGACTGGCTGGGCCATTCGGCCGATACCTGCGTGCCCGCGGTGCTGGCCCTGTCGGCGGCGCCCCTGTTTGCAGGCGTGCGGCTGATGCGTCGCGGCGCCAGCACGCATCCCGTCCTGGCCGGCGCGCTGATCGGACTTGCGGCAGGCGCCGGTGCGGCGACCGGCTATGCCCTGTCCTGCACCGAGGATTCGCCCCTGTTCTATGTCTTCTGGTACGGCGCGGCGATCGTGCTGGCATCCGTGGCCGGGGCCGTGGCGGGTCACAAGCTGCTGCGCTGGTGATCCAGGTTATCCACAATTTCCGGGGACAGTTCCGGGGGTAACCGTAAAAAATCGCTTCGTTGCAGGACCTTGACCGCTGCACCTGTCACGCCACCAAGTAGCGGCACAGTGGTACCAACCTATGCAAGTGCCCTGAGGAATCTCCGTTCGCACCCAACGCTACGTGCCGACGTTGCCCACCAATCGCCGCGTTCATGGTCGCAAGTCCGAAGGTGAGAGTGCCGCAGCAGGATGGCCAATAACGGTTGCGCCGCGGGTTTGCATAACAATGGTCTTTGAGGGGGTGAGATTGGTGACACCCGGCATCCGATGGTTGCCTAGTGGACTGCACGGGTTCGTCGCGGGCCGCGGGCCGTCGAGATGCATGTTTGAACCGTTTGGCGAACCGACTGCGGCGGCCACGCACCGTCCCCGCCCTTCTGATGACGTTACACTGCGTTCCTCCGTAATTCGCATTGCGCTGCGATTGTCACTCGGCAGGCAGGCGCTTTTCGTATGCGTCCTGCGCGACCTCTGACGCAAATAAATCGCTTGGCCGCCGGAGATCGACGCCAGGGTTGGTCGGACGATGCCAGCAGGGCATTTGCATCCGCGCGGACGTGCGAGATCATCCAGCACATGACGCCTGCATGCCGAACATTCAGGGTCAACGTCTTGGTTAACGTGATGGCGCGGGGACAAGTCACAACGACGCCACGCTCTATCCTTGGGGAGAAGCCCATCGCACCTGATTCCCGGACGTCAGGACGTCCAGACAGGCAGGTCGGCGGATTCGTCTCATCATAAGGTTGCATTTTAACGGAACGCTTAAACTTCGGGCAGTCGACGTCATTGATGGGGCACGGGCAAACCATTGCACTGTAATGGTTCGCATTTCTGACCCATCAAACAAAGGCGCGGGGACAGGTATCCGCTGAGCAGCCCCTGAATCACAGTCGATCACGCGTCATCGCGCTTGCGTGACGGCAGATTTGTGACAGCATGAACCAATAACGGATTGGTTCGCTTCATGGACATGCCTGATCTTCCCTTTGCCGATGACGGTCCCGCCAGGGGTCAGGGAAACATGACCTCTGCCTATGCGCTGGAACAGCTGCGCGCTTGGGTGGACGATCCGGGTCATCCGAACGGCACCCGCCTGCCGACCGAACGGCAGCTGTCCGAGCAGATGGGCATCGGCCGCCGCGCGATCCGCCGCGCGTTGGAGGTGCTGGAGGCCGAGGGCCGCATCACCCGCCGCCAGGGCGCAGGAACCTTCGTCGGTGGTCAGATCGACAGCGCCGCCCCCGCGACCGATTTTTTCGAGATCATGGAGGTGCGCCTGCGCCTGGAGCCGCAGCTGGCGGCCCTTGCCGCGCTGCGCGCAAAGCCGGTCCAGATCGCCCGCATGCACGAATTGTCGGACCGCATCGCGCAATGCGTCGACGCCGACGAGGGAGAGCTGTGGGACGGCACCCTGCACCGCCAGATCGCCGAGGCCGCCGGCAATGCGCTGTTCCTGTCGCTGTTCGACGTGGTCAACCGAATCCGCCAGGACCCCGCCTGGCAGGCGGTGCGCGAACGCGCGCGGGGCGGCCTGGCCGGTCACGCGCTGCCCGTGGCCCAGCACCGCGCCATCGTCGACGCCATCGCCGCCCGCGACCCGCAGGCGGCCGCCGAACAGATGCGCCTGCATCTGTTGATGCTTCAGGAAAAGCTGATCCGCCTTGGATCGGCCGACCTGCCCGCAACCGATACCGGAAGGCCGGACCAACCGGCCCATGCTTGACCCCCATCAGGAAGGACACCCCATGACCCGCCATCTGCTGACCGCCACCGCGCTTGCCGCGCTGCTGACCGCCCTGCCCGCCGCCGCACAGGAGATGCGCATCGGCCTGGGCGACGACGCGGACATCCTGGACCCCGACCAGTCGCGCACCTTCGTGGGCCGCATCGTCTATGCGGGCCTGTGCGACAAGCTGGTCGACCTGGACGCCGACGCGCAGATCATCCCGATGCTGGCGACGGACTGGACCTATTCCGACGACGGACTGCAGCTGGTCATGAACCTGCGCGACGACGTGGTGTTCCACGACGGCACCGCCTTCGATGCCGATGCGGTGGTGGCCAACATCACCCGGTCGATGACCCTGCCGGAATCGCGGCGCAAGTCCGAGCTGTCCTCGGTCGCCTCGGTCGAGGCGACGGGACCGCTGCAGGTGACCTTCACGCTGACCGCGCCGGACGCGTCGCTGATCGCGCAGCTGTCGGACCGGGCGGGAATGATGATCTCTCCGACCGCGGCCGAGGCGGCAGGCGCCGATTTCGGCCAGAACCCGGTCTGTTCGGGTCCGTTCAAGTTCGTCGAACGCATCCAGCAGGACCGTATCGTGCTGGAGAAGTTCGCGGATTACTATGACGCGGACCGCATCAAGATCGAACGCGTCACCTATCGCCCAATTCCCGACACCACCGTGCGCCTGGCCAACCTGCAGTCCGGAGAGCTGGACATGGTCGAACGGATCGCCGCCACCGACGTGGGCACCGTCAACCAGACCGACGGGCTGAGCCTGCAGGAGGTCGTGGGCCTGGGCTACATGGCGATCTATGCCAACATCGGCAACGGCGACCGCGCCCTGACCCCGATGGGAGAGGACGCGCGCGTCCGCCAGGCCTTCTCGCTGGCCATCGACCGCGAGGCGCTGAACCAGGTCGTGTTCGACGGCACGGCGCGCGCGGGCAACCAGCCCTTCCCGCCGACCTCGCAATGGTACAACCAGGATCTGCCCGTTCCCGCCCGCGACGTCGAGGCCGCCAAGGCCCTGCTGGCCGAGGCCGGACAGGAGCGCGTCGCGGTCGAGATCCAGCATGCCAACAACCCCGTCGTCACCCAGATGATGCAGGTCGTCCAGGCGATGGTGGCCGAGGCGGGCTTTGACGTCACCCTGCGTGCGACCGAATTCGCGACGCTTCTGTCGGAGCAGACGGCGGGCAACTTTCAGCTGTCGCGGTCGGACTGGTCGGGGCGTCCCGACCCGGACGGCAACCTGCACCAGTTCGTCACCTGCGAGGGCGGGATCAACGACCCGAAATACTGCAACCCCGAGGTCGACCGCCTGCTGAACGAGGCGCGCGCCGTCACCGACCCCGCCGCCCGCAAGGCGCTGTACGACGAGGCCGGCGTGATCCTGAACCAGGACCTGCCTGTGATCTATCTGGGCCACCAGACCTACATCTTTGCGCTGGACGACAAGGTCCAAGGCTTCAAGGCGCTGCCCGACGGCATGATCCGCCTGCAGGACGTCACCCTGGCCGAGTGACCATGACCGGGGGCGCGCCCGACGCGCCCCCGCACCGATGGTGAAAGGACCCCCATGCTGATCTATATCGCCAAGCGGCTGATGGTCGCCCTGCCGACGCTGCTGATCGTGTCGATGCTGGTCTTCGGGCTGCAGATGCTGCTGCCCGGCGATCCCGTCCTGGCCATGGCCGGAGAGGAGCGCGACCCCGAGACCCTGGCCCGCATCCGCGAACAGCTGCACCTGGACGACCCCGTGCCGGTCCAGTACCTGCGCTGGCTAGGGGGCGTGGTGACGGGCGATCTGGGCACCTCGCTGCGGACCGGGGAACCCGTGTCGCAGCTGATCATGCAGAAGCTGCCGGTGACCATCCAGCTGGCGGTCATGTCGATGATCTTCGCGATGCTGATCGGCATTCCCGCAGGCATCATCGCGGCGGTGCGCAAGGGCAGCGTGACCGACTGGCTGGCCAATTTCGTGGCGTTGTCGGGTCTGTCCATCCCGAACTTCTGGCTGGGGATCATGCTGATCCTGCTGGTATCGGTGAACCTGGGCTGGCTGCCGGCATCGGGATATGAATCGATCTTCGTCGATCCGGTCCGCTCGCTGCAGACGATGATCATGCCGGCCTTCGTGCTGGGTACGGGGCTGGCCGCGACGCTGATGCGCCACACCCGGTCATCCATGCTGGGCGTGCTGTCGGCGGACTATATCCGCACGGCGCGGGCCAAGGGCCTGACCGGCCGCCAGGTGGTGCTGAAGCACAGCTTCAGGAACGCGCTTTTGCCGGTCATCACGCTGACCGCGCTGCTGTTCGGCGAATTGCTGGCGGGCGCGGTGCTGACCGAACAGATCTTCACCATTCCGGGTTTCGGCAAGCTGATCGTCGATGCGGTGTTCAACCGCGACTATGCCGTGGTGCAGGGGGTCGTGCTGTGCACCGCCGTCGGTTTCCTGCTGATGAACCTGGTCGCGGACGTGCTGTCCGTGATGCTGAACCCCCGGATGAGGGCCGCTCTATGACCGCCATCGACATGCCCGCCCCCCGCGCCAAAAGCCGCTTCTGGCGCAAGTTCCGGCGCAACCGCGCGGCCCTGGTCGGCGGCATCATCGTGGCCTTCTTCGTCCTTCTGGCCTTGGCCGCGCCGATCCTGCCCATCGCCGACCCGCTGGCCACCAGCTGGACCGCGATCCGGCTGCCGCCGTCCGCCGAATACTGGCTGGGCTCGGACGAGATCGGCCGCGACATCCTGTCCCGGATGATCTGGGGCGCGCAGGCGTCGCTGATGGCGGGGGTGATCTCTGTGGCGATCGCCGTCGTCACCGGCGTGCCTATCGGGCTGATCGCGGGCTATTTCGGCGGCTGGACCGACACGATCATCTCTCGCTTCACCGATGCGCTGTTGGCGATGCCCTTCCTGATCATGGCGATCGCCCTGGCCGCCTTCCTGGGGCCCAGCCTGACCAATGCGATGATCGCCATCGGCCTGTCGGCCATGCCGATCTTCATTCGCCTGACGCGCGCGCAGGTCATGTCCGTCAAGACCGAGGATTACGTCGAGGGCGCCCGTGCCATCGGCCTGGGTCACATGGCGATCATGGGCCGCTACATCCTGCCGAACATCGTGCCGCCGATCATCGTGCAGGCCACGCTGACCATCGCCACCGCCATCATCGCCGAGGCCTCGCTGTCCTTCCTGGGCCTTGGCCAGCAGGCCCCCGCGCCCAGCTGGGGGTCGATGCTGAACGTGGCCAAGAACTTCCTGACGCAGGCGCCCTGGATGGCCTGGTGGCCGGGGGCCGCGATCTTTCTGGTCGTCATCGGCTTCAACCTGATCGGCGACGGCCTGCGCGATGCGCTGGACCCGCGCGAACACTGACATTGCAAGGAGTCGTCATGACCCAATTCACCACCCGCCCCGAGATCACCGGCACCTTCGGCGTCGTCACCTCGACCCATTGGATCGCGACCGCCGTGGGCATGGCGATCCTGGAAAAGGGCGGCAATGCGTTCGACGCCGCCGTCGCGACGGGCTTTGTCCTTCAGATCGTCGAGCCGCATCTGAACGGCCCGGCGGGTGATCTGCCCGCGATCATCCATTCCGCCAAGACCGGCAAGACCCAAGTGATCTGCGCCCAAGGCCCCGCCCCCGCCCGCGCCACCATCGAGCATTACCGGTCCGAGGGGATCGACCTGATCCCCGGCAACGGCCTTCTGGCAACGGTCATCCCCGGCGCCTTCGACGGCTGGATGCTGATGCTGCAGGAGCATGGCACGATGAGCGTGGCCGAGGTTCTGGCCCCCGCCATCCACTATGCCAGCCACGGCCATCCGATGCTGCCGCGCGTGGCCGACAGCATCGCGGGCTTGGCCGAATTCTTCGCAGCCGAATGGCCCACCTCGCACGCGACCTGGCTGCCCGGCGGGCAGGCCCCGCAGGCGGGCGCGCTGTTCAAGAACGAGGCGCTGGCAGACACTTACAGTCGAATCGTCGAAGCCTCCGAGGGCGCGCCCACGCGCGAGGCGGGGGTGCAGGCCGCCCGCGACGCCTTCTATCGCGGCTTCGTGGCCGAGGCGATCGACCGGTTCTGCAAGGAAACCGAGGTGATGGACGGCAGCGGTGCCAAGCATCGCGGCGTGCTCAGCGCCGACGACATGGCGGGCTATGCCGCCACGACCGAGGAGCCGGCCTGGGCCGACTATCACGGCTGGTCCATCGCCAAGACCGGTCCCTGGGGCCAGGGGCCGGTGCTGCTGCAGGGACTGAAAATCCTGGAGGGCATCGACATCGCCGCGATGGACCCGAACGGACCCGATTTCGTCCATACCGTCATCGAGACGATGAAGCTCTCCTATGCCGACCGCGAGGTCTATTACGGCGACCCCCTGATGCACGACGTGCCGATGGAGGCGCTGCTGTCGGACGCCTATGCCGCGGACCGTCGCGCGCTGATCGGGGACCGCGCGTCGCTGGACCTGCGCCCCGGCACCGTGCCGGGGTTCGAGGATCAACGCGCCCGCACCCTGTCGCTGCTGGACGGCCTGGGCAAGGGCGCGGTCTATGAGCCGACCATGGCGCATCTGTCGGAAAAGCGCGGCGATACCGTGCATATCGACGTGATCGACCGGTGGGGCAACATGGTGTCCACCACGCCCTCGGGCGGCTGGCTGCAATCCTCGCCGATCATCCCGGAGCTGGGCTTCTGCCTGAACAGCCGGGCGCAGATGTTCTGGCTGCAGCCCGGCCTGCCCACGTCCCTGGCGCCGGGACGGCGGCCGCGCACCACGCTGACGCCATCGCTGGCCTTGCGCGACGGGGTGCCGCATCTGTCCTTCGGCACGCCCGGCGGCGACCAGCAGGACCAGTGGCAGCTGGTCTTCTTCGTGCGCCATGTCCATTTCGAGCCGAACCTGCAGGCGGCCATCGACGCGCCGCTGTTCCATTCGACGCATTTCCCGGCCTCGTTCCACCCGCGCACCGCGGCACCGGGCGGCATGCTGATCGAGGATCGCGTGGGCCAGGCCACCATCGACGAGCTGCGCCGGCGCGGCCATGACGTGACCGTCACCGGCCCTTGGGACATCGGCCGCCTGACCGCGGCCAGCCGCGATGCGCAGGGCCTTCTGCGCGCGGCCGCGACGCCGCGGCTGATGCAGGCCTATGCGGCGGGGCGGTAGGATGACGGATCCCATCCTCAGCCTGCGCGGCCTGTCGGTCTCCTTCCCCACCGACGACGGGATGAAGGAGGTCGTGCGCAACATCAGCTTCGACGTGGCACCCGGAGAGACCGTGGCCATCGTCGGCGAAAGCGGATCGGGCAAAAGCGTCACGTCGCTGGCGATCATGGGCCTGCTGGACAAGCGCGCGCGCGTCACCGGACAGGTCCTCTTGGGCGGGCGCGACCTGACGCGCCTCTCCGAACAGGAGATGCGCCGGGTCCGCGGCAACGACATCGCGATGATCTTTCAGGAACCGATGTCCTCGCTGAACCCGGTCTTTCCGGTGGGCGACCAGATCGCGGAGTTGCTGATCCGCCATGGCCAGGTGCCCCGCGACCAGGTCGGGGCCGAGGTGCTGCGCCTGATGGACCGCGTGCGCATCCCCAATGCGGCGGCGCGCATCAGGGACTATCCGCATCAGTTTTCCGGCGGCATGCGCCAGCGGGTGATGATCGCGATGGCCCTGGCCGCGCGCCCGCGCCTGCTGATCGCCGATGAGCCGACGACGGCGCTGGACGTGACCATCCAGGGCCAGATCCTGGACCTGATCAAGGAGATCCAGGAGGAGCAGGGCATGGCCGTCCTGTTCATCACCCATGACATGGGCGTGGTCGCCGAGATCGCCGACCGCACCGTGGTCATGTTCCGCGGCGATCACGTCGAGACCGGCACTACCGCGGGCCTGTTCCAGGATGCGGGCCACCCCTATACCCGCGCGCTGCTGGCCGCGGTGCCGCGGCTTGGGCAGATGGCGGGCCAGCGCTGGCCGCTGCGCTTTCCCAAGGTCGACATGGCCAGCGGCGCGATCGCGGCCCAGCCCGCGGTGGTCGACACCGTGGACCGCAGCGCGACACCGGTCCTGTCGGTCCGGAACCTGGTGACGCGCTTTGCCGCGGGGTCGGACCTTCTTGGCCGCCCGACGGGCAAGGTCCACGCGGTCGAGGATCTGAGCTTCGATCTATGGCAGGGAGAGACGCTGTCGCTGGTGGGCGAATCCGGCTGCGGGAAATCGACCACGGGTCGGTCGATCCTGCGGCTGGTGCAACCGGAATCGGGGCAGGTGACGCTGGACGGGTTCGATGTGCTCAAGGCCGGCCCGGCCGATCTGCGCCGAATGCGTCGGTCGGGGCAGATGATCTTTCAGGACCCGTTCTCCAGCCTGAACCCGCGCATGACGGTGGGCCAGACCGTGGCAGAGCCGATCCTGGCGCACAAGCTGGCCGGCCGGGCCGAGGCGCGCGACCGCGCCGCCGAACTGCTGGCCCAGGTCGGCCTGGACGGGTCCATGCTGGACCGCTATCCGCACGAATTCAGCGGCGGGCAGCGCCAGCGCGTGGCGATCGCGCGCGTTCTAGGCCTGAACCCCAAGGTGATCGTGGCCGATGAGAGCGTGTCCGCGCTGGACGTGTCGATCAAGGCGCAGGTCTGCAACCTGCTGATGGACCTGCAGGAGCGTCTGAGCATCGCCTATCTGTTCATCAGCCACGACATGGCGGTGGTCGAACGCGTCAGCCACCGCGTCGCGGTGATGTATCTGGGCGAGATCGTCGAGATCGGCCCGCGCGAGGCGATCTTTGCCGACCCGCAGCATCCCTACACGAAGAAGCTGATCGCCGCCGTGCCGGTCCCGGACCCCGCGCGCCGGGGCCTGCGCCGCGCTATGCAGGTCGATGAGCTGAAAAGCCCCGTCCGCCCGATGGGGTTCGAACCGCCCAAGCGCGACTGGCGCCAGGTGTCGGATCGCCATTTCGTGATGGTCTAGGGCGCCAGCCACTGTCCGCGCCAGCTCGTCTCGCGCGTGTATCGCGCGCGGCGGTGCTGCGGGCCCAGATGCACCGCGTCGATGGCCAGCACCGTCAGGCGCACCAACGCGAAACAGGCGGCGTCTGGACGTTTCGCATAGGCCAGCGCATCGTCGATGGGCGTGCCGGGCGGCGGCTGAGAGCCATAGCTCTGTCGCGACGGGTCGGGCACGCGCGCCCAGTCCTGCGCGACCGCCGCGCCCGTCAGGATGGCGGCACGCGCCTCGATCCGGGTCTGCAGATGCGCGCCAGCGTCCCAGACATGCAGTGCCGCCATCGGGTTGACGCGCAGATCACCCACCTTCGCGGACAGAAGGTCGGTGTGAACCTCCAGCACGGCTTCGTCGGGGTCGGCCCCGCGCAGCACGACCGTGCGCGCCTGCGGCATGCCGCCCGGCGTGACGGTGGCCAGCACCGGGTGGCGGGCGGGCGCATGGCGGTCGGCCACGCCGCGGTGCAACCGCAGCCAGACCTGGTCGTGCAGGCTGTCCAGCCCCGCGGCCCAGGGATGCAGGTCGGTCATTCGAAGACCGAGCGCGGGAAATAGAACGACACGACCCAGTTCGGCATGTCGACGATCTCCGAGATCCGCAGATCGCCGCAGGTGGACACCAGCATGTAGGCCTCGACCGCGGGCATGCCGTGGCGCGCGCACAGCAGATCGACCATCTGTTCGACCGCCTGCCGCGCGCCGGTCATCAGGTCGGGGCCGATGCCGGTCGTGACCTCGTACCCCTTGGCGTCCAGGTGCGGCGTGACCGGTCCTGGCGTGGTGAACCGCGGCATCGCCAAGTTCGTGCCCTTGACCAGGTCCAGCGTCAGCGTGACGTCCATCGGGCTTTCGATGGCGGTGCCGCAGACCTCTCCGTCGCCCTGCGCGGCATGGGTGTCGCCCACCGAGAACAGCGCGCCCGCCACCTCGACCGGCAGATACAGTTCGGCCCCGCGCGACAGGTCGCGGATGTCCAGATTGCCGCCCGTGCGCCGCGGCGGGACGATGGAATGGGCACCCGGCTCTGCCAAGGCCACGCCGATTGTCCCGGCAAAGGGCTTCAGCCCGACCCGGCCGTGACTGCCCCAAAGCGCCGGCGCCAGCGTCGCCGCATCATAGCGCCACAGCGTCAGGGCGGGGTCGGGGAACTGGTCCGCCAGCAGACCGAACCCCGGAATGTTCGCGGTCCAGCCCCAACCCTGCCCGTCCTGCGCCTGCGGGGCGAAATCGACCAGCGTGATCTTCAGCGCGTCGCCGGGTTCGGCCCCGTCGACATGGATCGGCCCGTTGACCGGGTTGATGCGCCCGAAATCCAGCGTGGCGATGTCGTCCGCGGTGCTGGACAGGTTCAGCTGCCCGCCCGACGCCTCCATGCAGGCAAAGCGGATCGTCGATCCCGGCGCCACGGTCTGGACCGGGGCGATCGCGTTGTCCCAGCCCAGGTGATGCTGCGCCGCATGGATGGTATAGTTGCACTGTCTGCACATCGTCTGGTCCCCCGTGTCGGTCTACCGCCACTGTCGGCGTAATTCGCACGACGTGCAATTCCCTGCCGGCGTCAACGATCCGTTCATGTGTCGCCGCTATGTCTTGTCGGATCATACCGGGAAGGCCGCTGCATGACCTTTGGAATCTCACGTAAACTGACCCTGCTGACCGGGGTTGCCGTCGCGCTCAGCATCCTTGCGATGTCGCTGCAGCTGTCCTCGCTGCATCACCTTCTGTGGAAGGACCGCAAGGAGCTGATCGCGACCCAGGTCGAAAGCACGGTCAGCATACTGACCCATTTCGCAGCCCAGGCCCAGTCCGGCGCGATGACCCTGGACGAGGCCCAGCACCGCGCCAAGGAGGCCGCCCGCGCCATCCGCTATGGCGACGACGACTATGTCTTCATCTACGACCCACAGGGTCTGCGGGTCATGCACCCCGATACCGAACGCGAGGGCACGAATGCGTGGGAGGCCACCGATGCCAACGGCAAGCTGCACATCCGCGAGATGATCGTGACCGCGCGCGAGGGGGGCGGCTTTACCGAGTATTTCGTCGCGCGCCTGTCGGGGGGCGATCCGCTGCCCAAGCTGTCCTATTCCACGCTGTTCGCGCCTTGGGGCTGGACGGTCGGCGCGGGTCTTTACGTGGACGACATCACCGCCGACTTCATGGCCGAGATGCGGCGCAGCGGGCTGTGGTCGGGGCTGCTGCTTCTGGCGCTGATCGCCTGCGCCATCCCGCTGTCGCGCAGCATCAGCAAGCCCATCAAGGCGCTGACCGCGATGATGGGGCGCCTGGCCCAGGGCCAGACCGACGACACCGTCCCCGGCGCCGCCCGCAGGGACGAGATCGGCGCCATGGCCCGCGCGGTCGAGACGTTCCGCGCCGCCACCATCGACCGCGACCGCCTGGCGCGCGACGCCGATGCCGTGAACGCGCGGCAGGCCGAAATGGTCGAACAGACCAACCTGCGCGCCGCCCAGCTGCAGCATTTCGTGGGGGCGATCAGCACCGGCTTCGACCGGCTAAGCCGAGGCGATCTGACGGTGCGCATCACCGACCCGGTCGCGCCCGAGTTCGATGCAGTCAAGGATCAGTTCAACACCTCACTCGGTCAGCTGGACGAGGCCCTGGGGCTGGTGGTCGACGGTGTGGCCGTCATCCGCGGCGGCCTGGCCGAGATCAGCGCCGCCGCCCATGACCTGGCGCACCGCACCGAACAGCAGGCCGCCAACCTTGAGGAGACCGTGGCCGCCCTGAACGAGGTGTCGCGCGGCGTCGATCAGGCGGCCGAGGGCGTGTCCACCGCCCAGACCAGCGCCGAGACCGCGCAGCGCAACGCGCAAGGCGGCGGAGAGATCGTCCAGAAGGCCGTGGGTGCCGTGGGCGAGATCGAGGAATCGACCCGCCAGATCGGCACCATCATCACCGTCATCGACGAGATCGCGTTCCAGACCAACCTGCTGGCGTTGAACGCGGGTATCGAGGCCGCGCGCGCCGGAGAGGCCGGGCGTGGTTTTGCCGTCGTCGCCCACGAGGTCCGCGCCCTGGCCCACAAGACCGCCGAGGCCGCGCATCAGATCAAGGACCTGATCGGCGCCTCGACCGTCCATGTCCGCGAGGGGGCGGGCCTGGTGCGCAGCTCGGGCGCATCGCTGGTCACGATCGTCGAGGAGGTGTCGGCGGTGCGCACGATCATCACCATGATCGCCTCCAGCGCGCGCGAACAGTCGCAAAGCCTGCGCGCGCTGTCGGCGGGGGCCGACCAGATGGACAAGGTCACCCAGCAGAACGCCGCCATGGTCGAGGAGACGACCGCCGCCGCCCGCGCGCTTGAGGAGCAGACCGATCAGCTGGCAAGCAAGGCGCGCCAGTTCCGCACCACGCCTCAGCAGGCCCTGCGTCCCGCAGCCGTCGAACCCCGACGTACCGCGGGCTGGTAGGGCATCGCCGCCGGGGTTGCGACACCATCAGCGTTTGACGCCCCGGCAGGGGTCGCTAAGGTGCGGCTTCGACAGCAAGGGGGCGGATGATGGATTTTCTGGCACGGGCGACGGCGGTCGTGGGCGGCACGATGGTGGCAATCAGGCGGTTCGGCGCGCCCAAGGTTCAGGCGGTCGGCACCGCACCGACCATTCCTGACGCCAAGCGGCAGGGGATCATGACGCTGAAGATGCCCACCGCCAAGGGCTGGGCGCCGGGCCATGTCCCCGACACGGCACCGGGTCTGGAGGTCAACGCCTTCGCCTCGGGGTTGGACCATCCCCGCTGGATCGAGGTGCTGCCGAACGGCGACGTGCTGGTGGCCGAATCCAAGGAGCAGCCCAATCCGCCCAAGACGCTGATGGACCACGCGGCCCAGGCCACCATGCGCCGCGCCCGCGCCATCGGCACCAGCGCGAACCGCATCACGCTGTGGCGCGATACCGACGGCGACGGCGTGGCCGAGACACGCGAGGTTTTCCTGGAGCGGCAGAACCAGCCCTTCGGCATGGCACTGGTGGGTGACACCTTCTATGTCGGCAACACGGACGGAATCGTGGCCTTCCCCTATCAGGAGGGCCAGACGACGATCACCGCGGCGGGACGCAGGCTGGTCACGTTCAAGCCGAACGGCCACTGGACGCGCAGCCTGATCGTGTCGCCCGACGGAACCAGTCTTTATGCCGGCGTCGGATCGCTGAGCAACATCGGCGATCAGGGCATGGAAGCCGAGGAGGGCCGCGCCGCCATCTGGCGTCTGGACCTGGAGACCGAACAGGCCGGCATCTTCGCCTCGGGGCTGCGCAACGCGGTCGGCATGGCGTGGGAGCCGTCGACAGGCACCCTGTGGACGGTGGTCAACGAACGCGACGGCCTGGGCGACGAGACGCCGCCCGATTACCTGACATCCGTGCGCGAGGGCGGGTTCTATGGCTGGCCCTACTGCTATTGGGGCCAGACCGTCGACGACCGCGTGCCGCAGGATCCGGCGCTGGTCGCCCGCGCCATCACGCCGGACTATGCCCTGGGCGGGCATACCGCCTCCCTGGGTCTGTGCTGGATGCCCGCGGGCACCCTGCCCGGCTTTCCCGACGGAATGGTCATCGGCCAGCACGGGTCGTGGAACCGCTCGACCCTCAGCGGGTACCGGGTGATCTTCGTGCCGTTCGCAGGCGGCAAGCCGTCGGGCCCGCCGCGCGACATCCTGTCAGGCTTCCTGTCGGATGACGAAAAGACCGCCTATGGCCGTCCCGTGGGCGTCGCCATCGGCGCTGACGGAAAGTCGCTTCTGGTGGCCGACGACGTGGGCGACATCATCTGGCGCGTCACCGCCGCCTGACGTCAGGCTGGCCATGACGATGGCGCTAGCCACCGTCACGGCGATCAGCAGGATGGCCAACGCCAAGGCAAGACGCGGGCGCATCGGTCACACCATCTCGAAGATTTCGGCGTGGATCGCGGACAGGGGCGTGCCTCTGCCCGCCAGCCCCGCACGAATTGCCGAAAGCATCGGCGCAGGCCCGCACATCATGTGCGGCCAGTGACGCGTCCGGTCGGGCAGCACCTGGTCCAGCATCGCGGCGTCGATCCGCCCCTTGACCGCCGCGTGGCCGCCCGTGTCCCAGGGTTCGGGCGGCTCCTCGATCACATGGGTCACGCGCAGGTCGATGTCCTGGGCGATGCGGGCCAGCTGATCGCGGAACGGCACGTCGTCCCAGTCCTTGTTCGCATAAAGCAGGTGGATGGTGCGCGGATCGCGGCGGGCTTGCAGCGCGTGAAGGTTGGCCAGGATGGGCGTGATGCCCACGCCCCCCGCGATCATCACGAACCCTTCGGCATCGGACTCGCGGTCGATGGTGAAGACGCCATAGGGCCCGTCGATCCAGGCCACACTGCCCACCGGCGTCTGCGACAGGCGGCGGCTGTCGTCCCCCAGGGGCTTGATCGAGAAGCTGATGTCCGGCCCCTTGTCCGGCGCTGTCGAGATCGAGAACGGATGTTCGCGCAGCGAATAGGGCGTGCCGCCGACGGCCAGCCATGCGAACTGTCCCGGCCGCCAGTTGCGCAACGCACGCCCCTCGGGGCGCAGGACCAGGGTGCGGATGCCGTCGCCCTCGTCGCGGTTCTCGATCACGCGCCACGGGTTGCGCGACTGTCGCCAGGGGCGCAGCACGCGCGTGTAGGCGATCAACCCGACCCAAGCCAGCGTGATTGCCAGCCACAGCCCCCGCGTCCCGTCGGCCCCGGTGAAATGCCCCGCCCCCAGCACATGCCAGATCGCCGCCGCAAAGCCGGTCAGCGCCAGACCGACATGCAGGTACCGCCACCACAGATAGTCCAGCCGCAGCCACTTGCGGAATTCCGACGTGATCACCATCGCCCCGAAGCAGACCAGCGCAACCCGACCCGCCGTCATGTAGGGATCGGCCTTCAGCGGGTTCAGGACGCCCATGTCGTCCTTGTGCCAGATGTACATCATCGCGAAATGCCCCAGCATCAGCGCCACCGCCCCCCAGCTGAGGAACCGGTGAAAGACCGGGATGATGTCGGCACCGAACGGACGCAGCAACGGCTTCAGCCGTCCGGTCAACGCAAATTGCAGCCCGACCAGCGCCAGCGCCCCGAAGCCAAGCCCAAAGGCCATCGTCTGCGTGAAGGCCGCATCCCGTGGTGGATCGCCGGCCAGGATCACCGCAAAGGGCAGGATCAGGGCCGCCAGCGCCAGCATGATCCAGACCGCGGCCTGCAACCGCACAGCCCCTGTGCGGTCGCCGGGGCGGATATGCGCGTCGGGATTCTGGCTTGGGGCGACGGTCATGGGGGGCCAACGCGACCGCTTGCACGCAGTTCCGAATGCTTGCATGGAACCCGGGGCGCAGGCCATTGTTGGGGAACGACATTGCGCGCGCCCGCCCGCGATCCGCAACCAAGGAGAGACGATGACACAGGCGCTGATGCCCTATTGTGGCCCGGCACCGGCGCCGGACCAGCTGTGGTCCAGCTGGAACCTCGACCCTTGGGTGCTGATCGGCATCGCGGCACTGGCGCTGGTCCTGGCGCGCAAGGTGGTGCCTGACCGTCGCGGCCCCGCGGCCCTGGCGGTGGGGGCGCTGGTCGTGGCGTTCGTGTCGCCCCTTTGTGCGCTGACGGTGGCGCTGTTCTCGGCGCGAGCGGCGCATCATCTGGTGCTGATCACGCTGGCCGCGCCGGCGCTGGCCGTGGCGCTGCCGCTGGTGCCGCGACTGCCGGCCGGGCTGTCGCTGGCCGCGGTCAGCGCGGCGATGATCGCGTGGCACCTGCCCGGGGTCTATGACGCCATCTGGGCGTCGGACACGCTGTATTGGGTGATGCAGGCGGCAATGCTGCTTCCGGCCTGGGCGTTCTGGTCGGCGGTCCTGGCCCCCGGTTTCGGAGCCGAGGAAGCGATGCGCCGCGCCGTGCTGATCGGCGGGCTGGCCGGCATCATGGGCTTTCTGGGCGCGATCCTGACCTTTGCCCCCGACATCCTGTATTTCCCGCATGTGGGCGGCGCGATGGCCTGGGGCATGTCGCCCCTGGCGGACCAGCAGTTGGCGGGCCTGATCATGTGGGTGCCGGGCTTTGTCCCCGTGGCGGCCATCGCGGGTCGCATGGTCTGGCATGCCTGGCGGCGGGGGTTCGCCGCATGATGGTCGCGGGGCTGAAGTACCTGCACCTGGCGGCCATGCTGTGCTGGTGCGCATCGCTGGTGGCGCTGCCGCTGCTTCTGCATTTCTATGGCCAGATCTGGCGCGGCAAGGCCGACAGCAGCCAGACCCAGGCCCGCTATGCCGAATTCCGGCTGATCACGCATTTCGGCTATGTCGGCTTTGGGACGCCGGCGGCGGTCATCGCCATCGCGGCCGGGACCGGCCTGATCTTTGCCGATCAGGTGTTCGACCTGTGGTTCGTGGCCAAGCTGACGCTGGTCGCGGGCATGGCGCTGGTCCATGCCTGGATCGGTCACCTGATCCTGACATCGGGGGAACATCGCGGGCTGCAGAACATGCCGTCGGCCCTGTGGGCGCTGGTGTTGGGGCTGCCCCTGATAATGGGCGTGCTGTGGCTGGTGCTGGCCAAGCCGGACTTGGCCTGGGTCGCGGACTGGATGCCCGATTTCATGCTGGCCCCCCGCGGTCAGTCGGTGGCCCGACCATGACGGCCCGCCTAGCCGCCCGCCCCGTCGCTTTTCGTGCCGATCTGATAATCGAAGACCAGCTTGCCTCCATGCCAGCCGGTGATCCCGGTCATGGCCGCCGTCAGCGCCGACAGCAGGATGCCCCAGGGCAGCACCACGTCCTGCGGATCGGGCAGGCGGAACCCCCAGTTCAGTCCCAGCAGGGACAACAGCATCACCGCGAGGATGAAATGCGTCCAGCTTGCCGCCCGGATGCGGATGCCGGGCACCATCAGCAACTCGATCGTGCCGGTGATCCCGGCCAGGACCCCCAGGCCGAAGGCTGCCCCGGTCGCCCAAAGCGCGACCCGCGGCCAGAATTCGTCGGCGGTCAGCCAGTACATCGCGTCGGCCCCGAAGGTGGAGAAGGCCAGTGCAATGGGAAAGGCCACCATCATCGCGTGCAGCGGGTGGCCGGAAAGGGCGATCTTGGTCTCGGTGTCGTTGAAGGCGACATGTTCCTCGATCGGGTCGGCAAGGCGGCGTCGCTGTTTCCAGGTGCGTCTCTGGCGCATGGGCACTCTCGTTGGGTCAGGGGCTTCTGGCACAAGGCATTGGCTGGGGCCGTGGTTCCGCTGCTGGCCGCATGCGGCGGCGGGCACAGCACGCTGAGTCCCGCGGGCCCCGCGGCGCGCGACATCGCGCTGTTGTGGTGGATCATGCTGGTGGGCTCGGCGCTGATCTGCGTCCTGGTCTTCGGTCTGCTGGTCCTGGCGGTGCGCAACAACGGCGCGCGGCGGTCGGAACGGACGTGGATCTGGGGCTGGGGCCTCGGGTTCTCGATGTCGGTTCTGGTCGTCCTCCTGGGGTTTTCGCTGTGGCTGGGAGAGGGGATGCTGGCGCGCGCCGACGACGTCCCCCGCGTCCAAGCCCATGCCGCGCAATGGGAATGGCGGTTCGACCAGCCCGGCCCCGACGGCGCCATCGTGCAGACCCGCGATACGCTCTATGTGCCGGCGGGACAGGATTTCGACGTGGTCATCACCGCCCAGGACGTCATCCACAGCTTCTGGGTGCCGCAACTGGGCGGCAAGATGGACGCCATCCCGGGCCACCAGAACATCCACCGCCTGCGCGCCGACCAGCCCGGCACCTACGAGGGCCTGTGCGCCGAATTCTGCGGCACCGGGCACAGCTTCATGCGTTTCACCGTCGTGGCCTATGACCCGAACGGCCCGATGCCCGACATGTCGGGCGCCCTGATCCCGGAGACCCGCCCATGACCGATCCGCAGCCGCAGGGCGGCCGGACCATCGCCCCGATGGACCCGATGTTCGACCCCGCCAGCGACGTGGCCCCCAACGCGCCGCAGCGCGCGCTGGCCCTGCACCGTCAGCTGGACCGCACCTGGTCGGACGAGCCGGGATGGCGGGGGTTCTTCACCTCGGTCAACCACGGCACGATCGGCCTGCGCTTCATGGCGACGTCCTTCGTGTTCTTCGCCATCGGCGGCGTTCTGGCGATGCTGATCCGCGCGCAGCTGGCGACCCGCGACGGCGCCTTCCTGGATGTCGAGCTGTACAACCAGATCTTCACGATGCACGGCAGCATCATGATGTTCCTGTTCGCCATCCCCATGCTGGAGGGGCTGGCCCTGTGGCTGCTGCCCAAGATCCTGGGCGCACGCGACATGGCGTTCCCCCGGCTGTCGGCCCTGGGCTACTGGTGCTATCTGTTCGGGGGCACGGTGATCGTGCTGTCGCTGGTGGCGGGCGTGGCCCCCGATGGCGGGTGGTTCATGTACGTGCCGCTTGCCGACAGCACCCACACCCCGGGCATCAACGCCGATGTCTGGCTGTTGGGCGTCACCTTCGTCGAGATCAGCGCCATGGCCGCCGCGGTCGAGATCACCGTGACCATCCTGCGCTGCCGCGCGGCGCATATGCCGCTGACCCGGATGCCGCTGATGGGCTGGTACCTCCTGGGCACGGCGGTGATGATGCTGGTGGGCTTTCCGCCGCTGATCCTGGGGTCGATCCTGCTGGAGGTGCAGCGCGCCTTCGACTGGCCGTTCTTCGACATCGCGCGGGGCGGCGACCCTCTGCTGTGGCAGCACCTGTTCTGGCTGTTCGGCCACCCCGAGGTCTATATCATCTTCCTGCCCGCCGCGGGCGCGCTGTCCACGATCATCCCGATCATGTCGCGCACCACGATCCTGGGATACGGTGCGATCGTCGCGGCCATCGCGGGGCTGGTGTTCCTGTCCTTCGGCCTGTGGGTCCACCACATGTTCACGGTGGGCATCCCGCACATGGCGCTGGCCTTCTTCAGCGCGGCATCGGCGCTGGTGGCGGTTCCCACGGCGATCCAGGTTTTTGCCTGGATCGGCACTCTGTGGGACGGCAAGGTTAGCTTCCGCCTGCCCATGCTGTACGTCATGGGGTTCTTTTTGACCTTCGTCTTGGGCGGGCTGACCGGCGTGATGCTGGCCATGGTGCCGTTCAACTGGCAAGCGCATGACACCGCCTTCGTCACCGCGCACCTTCATTACGTGCTGGTCGGCGGCTTCGTCTTTCCGATGCTGGCCGCGGTCAGCTACTGGATGCCGCTGATCTGCGGGCGCTGGCGGGTGCGGGGCCTGGGAGAATCGGCGTTCTGGCTGATCCTGATCGGATTTCACGGCACGTTCTTCCTGATGCACCTGACAGGCCTTCTGGGCATGCCGCGCCGCGTCGCGGTCTATCCCAACAACCCCGAATGGGAATGGCTGAACCTGATCTCGTCGATCTTC
The DNA here is from genome assembly GCF_024105395.1 of Paracoccus sp. 08. NCBI lineage: Bacteria > Pseudomonadati > Pseudomonadota > Alphaproteobacteria > Rhodobacterales > Paracoccaceae > Paracoccus > Paracoccus sp. 08. The sequence goes on from NZ_WEKR01000025.1 coordinate 28,441, forward strand.
GGCATGATCATGTCGGCGGGCTTTGCGCTGTTCGCCTTCGACGTGGTGATGCAGTGGCTGTTCGGGCGGCGCAGCTGGCGCAACCCCTGGGGCGCGCCCACGCTGGACTGGGCGATGCCCGTGCCCGCCCCGTCCTACAACTTCGCCTCGCTGCCCGGCCCGCGCCAGCCCGATTCCTCGGCCCTGCTGCCCCTGGCGCGGGGCGAGGGGTTGCTGCCCGGCGCGCCGCGCGACCTGCGAGAGACACTGGCCCTGGACGCCGGCAGCGGTCGGCCCGACCACGTCGCCGTCCTGGCCAAAAGCACCATGCTGCCGCTGTTCACCTCTGCCGCCATCGGCAGCTTCTTCGGGGCGGTGCTGGCCGGGCTCTACTGGCTGGCGCCCGTGGGCATCGTGCTGACCCTGATCGCGGCATGGAAATGGGGCGACATCATGGGATCTACGACCGATCATCCCGACGTTCGGGTGGCACCGGGCCTGACCCTGCCGCTGCATTGGCAGACGCGCAACACGCTGGCCCGAACGGGGACGGTGGCGCTGCTTCTGGCGGACGGGACGCTGTACGCATCGTTGCTGTTCGGGGTGGGCTTCCTGACGGTGGTGGCCCCCGCATGGCCGGCCCCGGCCAGTGGCCTGTCGACCCTGCCGATGGCGGTCACGGCGGCGCTGGCCCTGGCGGCGATGGCGGTCGGCCTGATCGCCGCCCACCGGGCCGAGGCGCTGCGCGACCGGGCGGCGGGCACCACATGGTCCGGGATCGGACTGGCCGCCTGCCTGGTCGCGCTGGTGGCATTGGCGGGGCTGGCCCTGGGGCTGGATGACCCGCGCCGTCACGCGCGCGATGCGTTGCGCGCGGTGATCCTGGGCTTTGCGGTGTTCCACGGCGTCGTCACGGCGATGCTGGCCCTGCGCAGCCTGGCCGATGCCCGCGGGGGCCGCACCAGCTGGGCCCGCCGCGGCGCCGCGCCGATCTGGCAGCTGTTCCAGTCTTTCTGGCTGGGCACCTCGGCCGTGTCGCTGACCTTGGTCGCCGCGCAGGAGGTGCTGTCATGAACTGGCTGTGGCGCGCCCTGGCCGGGCCGATCCTGTGGGCAGCGATGTTCCTGCTGGTCTATGCGCTGCACGGCGCGGGCTGCAACCTGGGCTGGACGGACCGCCCCGCCCCCATCGCCGACTGGCACCACATGGCGATGTGGCTGGCATGGGGGGCGGGGTTGATCCTGCACCTGGTGCTGATCCGGGTCATGCCCGCGGGCCGGGGACGCCCGCGGCAGTTGATCACCATGGGGGCCTGGATCGGGTTCGTCTCGACCCTGGTGACACTGTTCCCGGTGATCGCGACCTCGACCTGCGCCTAGGGGCGCGGGCCGGTGATCAGGTACTTGGCCCCCGTGGCCTTGCGGACATAGGCACGGGCCGCATCCGGCGACAGTGCCTCACGCAGGGTCAGGCGTTCGGAATAATGGCTGGCAAAGGTCGTGGTCATTTCCGCCGCGACTCGCTCGCGCATCATCTGGGTGATCGCCTTGTCGGTGCGGCGCAGCATGTGGAACAGCAGCCAGCCGCCGATGCGCCAGCTGAACCCGAATCCGCGGCGCAGCACCGTCGGCCCCGTGTCCAGCGCGCCATAGACATAGACCTGCTTCATCACGTCCGACCCGTACCGGTCATAGCTGTCCATCTTGCGCGCGGCCACAGCCTCCATCGCGTTCAGGATGATGCTGGTCATCTCTCCGCCGCCGATGGCGTCGAAGGCCAGCGTCGCGCCGGTGGCCTCGATCGCCTGTTCCAGATCGGCGCGAAAGCTGTCGCTGCTGCTGTCGACGACATGGACCGCGCCCAGATCGCGCAGCAGCCGGACCTGGTCCTGACTGCGCACGATATTGACCAGGCCGATCCCGTCATCCTTGCAGATGCGCACCAGCATCTGGCCCAGGTTCGACGCGGCAGGCGCATGGACGATGGCGCTGTGCCCCTCGGCTCGCATCGTCTCGACAAAGCCGAGCGCGGTCAGCGGGTTCACGAACAGCGACGCGCCCTGTTCCGCGGTCGCGCCGTCGGGCAGCACGATGCAGGCCTCCAGCCCGATCAGGCGCAGGTCCGCATACATCGCCCCCCCGATCATCGCCACGCGCTTGCCCACCAGATGGGACAGGTCGGGGCCGGCGGCGATGACGGTGCCCGCGCCTTCGTTGCCCACGGGCAGCGACTGGCCGATGCGGGCCTTCATCGCGGGCATCGCGGCGGGGGGAACCGTGGCGGTCAGGACCGGGGCGTCGGGGGTGCCCCCTGCGGTCAGGCTATCCATGTCGGCGGGCCCGAACAGCAGCCCCAGGTCCGACGGGTTGATCGGCGCCGCCTCGATCCGCACCAGCAGCTGGCCGGGACCGGGGTCGGGATGGGTGACGGGCTCCAGATGCACCCGCAGCGTTCCGTCCGGCGTGATCGTCGATCTCAGTTCCTGGCCGTGATGGGTCATGATGTCCTCGGCTGATGCGTTGGACCCCACGCTATGCCCGGCGCCCCGCGGGGGCAAGCGGGGCCCTCAGCCGCGCCGCCCCTCCAGGACCGCCTTGAGGACCAGCGCGACCAGCGACAGCAGGGTCAGGGTCGAGGCCGCCGCAAAGGCGCCCACCGCGTTCAGGTCGTTGAACAGCAGCTCGATATGCAGGGGCAGCGTGTTGGTCTGGCCGCGGATGTTGCCAGACACCACGGACACGCCCCCGAATTCGCCCACCGCGCGCGCCGTGCACAGGACCGCACCGTACAGCAGCGCCCACCTGATGTTGGGCAGGGTCACGCGGCGGAACACCTGCCAGCCCGACGCGCCAAGCGTCACCGCGGCCTGTTCCTGATCGGTTCCCTGCGCCTGCATCAGGGGCAGCACCTCGCGCGCGACAAAGGGTGCGGTCACGAACAGCGTCACCAGCACGATGCCGGGCAGCGCGAACATGACCTGCAGGTCGACCTCGCGCAGCCACGGCCCCAGCAGCCCCTGGCGGCCATAGAGCAGCAGATAGCAGATCCCCGCGATGATCGGAGAGATCGAGAACGGGATCTCGATCATGGTGACCAGAATGCCGCGCCCCCAGAAGCGGTGCTTGGCCACCGCCCATGCGGCGGCAATGCCGAAGGCGATGTTGATCGGCACCACGATCAGCGCGACCAGGCTGGTCAGCCAGATGGCGTGCAGCGTGTCGGGATGCAGGATGTTCTGGGCATAGACCCGCCAGCCTTCGGAAAAGGCGCGGGCAAAGATGAAGACCAGCGGCGCCACCACGATTAGCAGCGTCAGCACCACGGCCGTTGCCACCAGCAGGCGGCCCGACCGGGCGGGACGACGGGGCGTCATCGGGTGGCCTCGCGGTGGCGGGCGGCCCAGGATTGCAGGATGTTCGACACGACCAGCAGCAGCAGCGCAAAGCCCAGCAGGACCAGCGCGATGGCCGCCGCGCCGTTATAGTCGAACTCCTCCAGCCGGATGAAGGCCAGGAGCGCCGCGATCTCGGTCTGTCCGGGCAGGTTGCCGGCGATGAAGACGATCGCGCCGAACTCGCCCAGGGACCGGGCAAACGCGGTCGTGCAGCCGGCCAGCCAGGCGGGCAGGATCGCCGGAAAGACCACGCGGGTGAAGGACTGCCACGGCGTCGCGCCCAGGGTTTCGGCGGCCTGTTCCAACGCCGGGTCCAGATCCTCCAGCACCGGCTGGACCGTGCGCACCACGAAGGGGATCGAGGTGAAGGCCATCGCCAGCGCGATACCCAGCACCGTATAGACCACCGGCACGCCCAGGGGGTGCAGCACCTGCCCGAACCAGCCGTTGGCAGAAAACAGCGCCGTTAGCGACAGCCCCGCCACCGCGGTGGGCAGCGCGAAGGGCACGTCCATCAGCGCGTCCAGGATGCGCTTTCCCGGAAAGTCGTGGCGTACCAGCACCCAGGCCATCAGCAGGCCATAGACCGCGTTGAAGGCCGTGGCGATGGCCGCCGCCGTCAGGGTGACGCGGAATGCGGCCAGCGCCCGGTCGCTGCTGACGATGGCCCAGAAACCCGCGGGCCCGATTTGCGCGCCCTTCAGGATCAGCGCCGCGATGGGGATCAGGACGATCAGCACCAGGTACAGCAGCGTCGTGCCCAAGCTGAGCGTAAAGCCGGGCAGGACGCGCTTGGCGCGGATCGGGGCCGTGGCCGTGGCCGTGGTCATCGGTTCACGAAGACCTGGTCCAGGATCGCGCCGTCGGCCAAGTGCTGCTCGCGCACGCGGTCCCATCCGCCAAAGACGTCGTCCACGGTAACCAGTTCCACCGGGGCCTGGGTGTCGGCGACTTCCGCGGCGACGGTCTCATCAGTGACGCGGTAATAGTTGTTGGCCAGGATGCGCTGCGCCTCGGGGGTGTAGAGCCAGTCCAGATAGGCGGTGGCCAGATCGGTCGTGCCGTTGTCCTCGGCATTCTCGGCGACCACGGCCACGGGGAAGGCCGCGAAGAGGCTCATTGAGGGCGTCACGCGTTCGAAGCCCTGCGCCTCGTACTGCTCGGCGATCTGGCCGGTCTCGGCCTCGAAGGTCACCAGCACGTCGCCGATGCCGCGTTCGGCAAAGGTCTGGGTGGCCGCGCGCCCGCCCGTGTCAAAGACCGGCACATTGTCAAAGACGGCGCGCACGAATTCCTGCGCCGCCGCCTGGTCGCCGCCGTTCTGCGCCAGCGCATAGGCATAGGCAGCCAGATAGGTATAGCGCGCATTGCCGCTGGTCTTGGGGTTGGGGAACACGGGCGCCACGTCGTCGCGGGCCAGGTCGTCCCAATCCTCGATCCCCTTGGGGTTGCCCTCGCGCACCAGGAAGGCGGGCAGCGAGTAATAGGGCGACGCCCCGTTGGGCAGCGCGTCGCGCCAGTCCTGGGGCAGCAGGCCGCCCTCGGCCAGCACGTCCACGTCGGTCTCCTGGTTGAAGGTCACGACATCGGCGGGCAGCCCCTCCAGGATGGCGCGGGCCTGGCGCGACGATCCGCCATGCGACATGTCGATGGTCAGGCTGCGCCCGGTATCGGCCTGCCACTTCTCGGCAAAGACGGGGTTCAGCGCCTCGAACAGCTCGCGCGCGATGTCATAGCTGACGTTCAGCAGCTTGTCCTGTGCAAGGGCGGGGCCGGACAGGGTCAGGGCCAGGGCGGTGGCGATCAGGGGCAGTCTCATCAGGCGGTTTCCTTCTCAATCGGGGCATCGGCAAAGATCGTGGCAGCTTGGGCCGCCAACGTGACGGGGACACCGCGGCTCAGCGTCGGGGCACCGCGGCGGGGCATCTGGATTTCGGCCTCGGTCCCGTCGGCATGGACGACGCTCAGGCGCAGCTCGGCACCGGTGCTGGCCAAGGTCTGGACGCGCCACGGCCCGTCGGCGTCCGGCGCGACGCGCAGGTCGGCGGGGCGCGCGAACAGCTGCGCCGGGCCGTCGCGCAGCGCGACCTGCGGCAGCGCGGACAGATCCAGCCCCGGCCCCTTCGCGCGGCCCCCCGTGACGGTGACGGGCAGCTGGACCGTAGCTCCCATGAAGCGCGCGACGAAGGGGGTGGCCGGGGCGTCGTGGATGGCGTCGGCATGGCCGATCTGCTCGATCCGGCCCTCGCCCATGACCACCACGCGGTCGGCCAGTTCGAAGGCCTCCTCCTGGTCGTGGGTCACGAAGATGGTCGTCGATCCGGTCGCCTCGTGCACGCCGCGCAGCCAGCGGCGCAGGTCGCGACGGATCGCGGCGTCCAGCGCGCCGAAGGGCTCGTCCAGAAGCAGCACCCGCGGCTTGATCGCCAGCGCGCGGCCAAGCGCCACCCGCTGACGCTGACCGCCCGACAGCTGCCCCGGAAAGCGGTCGGCCAGGTGGTCGATCTGCAGAAACGCCATCAGCTCGTCCGCGCGGGCGGCGATCTGGGCGCGGGTCGGGCGCTGACCGCGCGGCAGGACGGACAGGCCAAAGCCGATATTGTCGCGCACCGTCATGTGGGGGAACAGGGCGTAATGCTGAAAGACGAAGCCGATGCGTCTGTCGCGGGCGGCCAGCGCCAGCCAGTCCTGCCCCTCGACCCGCAGCTGCCCGGCATCGGGCCATTCCAGCCCGGCGATGATCTTCAGAAGCGTGGTCTTGCCCGATCCGGACGGGCCCAGCAGCGCCAGAAGCTCTCCGGGTTCGACCGACAGATCGATGCCGCGCAGGACATCGGTCCGGTCGAACCGCTTGGTCAGTCCTGCAATCTCGATCGACATCGGCGCACCCCCTGGCTGTCCCTGCCAGCTAGGCCGCGGCGGGGCACCGGGCAAGGGGCCGCGGCCCCGCCCGCGGGCCACCGATGCGGGCCGCCGTTCCGTCCGGTGCGCGACCTGCGAAACGCCCGGTCGCGGGTCGCGCCGGACGACGCGACAGCGTTCCGCGCCGCGCCCGTCCGGGCATACCTGCGTTCTTTTTCAGGCTTCTGCGCGCGACCAATAGGCGGCAGCGGTGAACTGGGTCTTGGTCAGGCCGCGGGCCAGCAGGTGGCTGCGCGCGGCGCGGGCGCGCGCCGCGTCGGCCGCGAACCAGACATGCCCGCCCGCGGGGTCCGGCATCGCCACAAGCGCGGCCATCAGGTCGTCGCAGCGCGTGACCCGCGGATCATCCGCCAGTGCGCCTAGGTCGGCCGCGTCACAGCACAGGACGGCGCTGGCCGTGCCGCGCGTCTCGGCCAGCATGCGGGTGATGGCCCCGTCGGGCCAGACGGTGCGTCCGCTGGCGGCCACGCGCGGCCAGATGGCCGCCCGCCCCGCCGGCGGCAGCAGCAGGCGAAAGTGATAACCGCCCTGCGCGAACTGCCCGGCCTGCGGTCCCGCCAGCCGCACGCGCAGGAACCCCGGCACGGGGCGCGACACCCCCGCCACCCGCAGCAGCGCAAGCCCCGGTGCCAGCGCGCCCGCATCGACATCGTCCCACGCGACCTCGACCCCCGCCTCGGCCAGGATCTCGGTCGCGCTGTCGCGCAGGATGCCGACCAGCCGGTCCTCGGGCGCCAGAAGGTCGATGCGCAACGCGTCGGCCTGGCGCGTCAGGCGCAGCTCGGCCCCCCAGATCAGCAGGCTGAGACCCGCCTCGTCCTCGACCAGCGGGGCCTCCCACATCGCGGCCCGCGCCTTCAGCGCCGCGACCGCGGCCCCGCTGGCACGGGGGATCAGGCCTGTTCCGTGATGACTACGCAGATGCGACATGGGCAGGGTCCGTGGCTGGAAAGTCAAAAAGTCGGAAATATGAATTCGACAGCCGGATTGGCAGATTGACGAATCTGACAGAAAAGATCAGATACGCCCAAACGTGTCAATCCAGCAGGCCATCATGTCCGTAGAGCCCCGTATCTTCCTTCTGGCCGGTGCCAGCCTTCTTGCCCTGTCGTCCGGCGTGGCCTGGTCCCAGCAGGCCGCGGAGCCGATCCTGCTGGACGAGATCGTGCTGACAGCGTCTTCGGACGCGTCCGTCCAGGCGGACGGCTATGTCGGCGGACAGGCGCAGGTCGCCACGAAATCGAACACCCCCGTGGCCGAGACGCAGCAGTCGATCTCGGTCGTGACCAGCCAGCAGATCGAGGATCAGGGCGCGCAGACCTTGGGCCAGGCGCTGAACTACACCGCGGGCGTCGTGGGCCAGCCCTTCGGCGCGGACCCCCGTTTCGACAGCCCCACCGTGCGCGGCTTCGAAGCGCGCGGTTCGCAATACGTCAACGGCCTGCGCCAGTTGCGCGATTTCGGATCGCCTGCCTTCGAGGTCTATGGCCTGCAGCAGGTCGAGGTTCTTAAGGGCCCGAATTCGTCCCTTTACGGGGCCGGGTCGCCCGCCGGGATCATCAACCAGGTTCAGAAGCGCGCACAGGATTTCGATTTTTCGGAAGCGGGTCTGGGATATGACAGCAATGACAGCGCGCAGACCTTCTTCGACCTGAACCGCGTGGCAAGCCCGACCCTGTCCTGGCGCCTGACCGGCATCCTGCGCGACAGCAAGACGCAGATCCGCGAACTGACCAATGAACGCGGCTATCTGGGCGCGGCGCTGCGTTATGCGCCCGACGACGCGACGACCGTGGACGTGATCGCATCCTATACCAAAGACGCGCCCATCTCGCCCCCCGGCGTACCCTTTGCGCTGACGCAGACCGGCGACGGCAAGGCCCTGCGCGACACCTATTTCGGAGAACCGGGCTTCGACGACAGCGACCGCGATATGGCGAACCTGGGCATCGAGATCAGCCACCAGCTGGACAACGGCTGGACCCTGTCGCAGGGCTTCCGGGCCGAACGGTTCGACTGGACCTATACCGGACATTATGTCAGCGGCCTGACCGACGACGGCCTGTCGGTCACGCGGGGCGCGAACTTTCAGGACGAATCCACGACAGGCCTGAACCTGGACACCCGCCTGTCGAACAGCATCACCACCGGCAGCGTGACCCATGACCTGCTCTTGGGGTTGGACATCCGGCAGTACGATGCCGACACGACAACGCAGTTCTTCTTCGGCCAGCCCATCGACGTTTCCGACCCGGTCTATGGCGGGCTGCCTGCGACGCCGGCCTGGTACACCAGCATCTCCGACATCAGCCAAAAGCAGGTCGGCCTCTATGCCCAGGACGAGATCACCGTCGGCAACTGGCGCGGCAGCCTGGCCATCCGTCAGGATTGGACCGAACAGACGGGGACGAAGTTCACGAACTTTGACGGCGACACCCCCATCGACCAGTCAGACAGCGCGACCACGGGCCGGGTTGGCCTTGGCTATGTCCTTGCGAACGGCGTAATGCCCTATGCCAGCTATTCGACCTCGTTCGACCCGACCATTGGCATCGACGACACCACCGGAGAGACGCTGGACCCGACCGAGGGCAAGCAGTGGGAAGTTGGGGTCAAGTATCAGCCCGCGGGCTTTGACGGGCTGTTCAGCGCCACCGTCTATGACCTGACCCAACAGAACCTGGTGCGCAACCTGGGCCAGGGGCGCCGCCGCCAGGTGGGCGAGGTGCGCTCCAAGGGGTTGGAGCTGGAGGCCACCGCCGCGCTGAGCGCCGCATGGGACCTGCGCGCCAGCTATGCCTTCAACGAGACCGAACAGAAGGGCGGCCCAGAGGACGGGCTGGAAATGCCCAACGCGCCGCGCCATCTGGCCAGCCTGTGGCTGGACCGCGATTTCGGGAACGGGCTGCGCGCCGGGGGCGGCATCCGCCATATCGGCGAACGCAAGGGCGATTTCGGGAACACGTTCGACCTGGACAGCGTCACCCTGGTCGATCTGGCCGCGACCTATACCCGCGGCAACATCGAGGCCAGCGTGACACTGAACAACGTCACCGACGAGGTCTATCTCGCCAATTGCGGCTCCTTCGGCTGCTACTACGGCGAAGGGCGCAGCGTCGCCGCCAAGGTCGCCTACAGGTGGTAGGGCGCGGGGCCATATCGCCCCGGCCCGACCGCCGCGCCGTCCTGACCGCCGCCGGCATCCTGCTGGCGGCGGGCCTGCCTTTGCGCGCGGGCAGTGCCCCGCGCCTGGCCGCGATTGACTGGGCGATGCTGGAGACCGCGACCGCCCTGGGCCATATGCCGGTCGCCGCGGCCGAGCTGATCCGCTTTCGCGCCGATGTGGGCGTCCCCGCCATCCCCGACACGGTCACCGACCTGGGCCTGCGCGGCGCGCCGAACTTCGAACTGCTGCAGCTGGTCCGCCCGACGCTGATCCTCAGCTCTCCCTACTACACCCGCTATCAGGCGCGGATGGAGGCGATCGCCCCGGTCCTGTCCCTGCCCTTCTACCTGCCCGGACAGGCGCCGCTGCCCAAGGCGCTGGACGCGCTGGACGCGCTTGCGCGGCAGATCGGCGATCCTGCCGCGGGCGGTCGGGCGCGGGCACGGGCCGACGCGCATCTGGACCGGCTGGCCGCGCGGGTCGCGCGCCATGCCCACCGGCCGCTGGCGCTGGTCGATATCGGCGATGCGCGCCACCTGCGCGCCTTCGGCTTTGACAGCCTCTTCGGCAGCACCCTGACCCGCGTCGGCCTGCGCAACGCCTGGTCCGAGGCGACGGCCTTCAGCTTCCTGGCCCCGGTTCCCCTCGAACGCCTGGCCGACATGCCCGACGCGCGGCTGGTCATCGCCGGCCCCATCCCGCCGCAGGCGCAAGGCGCGCTGTCCCGCAGCCGGCTGTGGCAGGCCCTGCCGCAGGTGGCGCAGGGCCGCGTGCACCACCTGCCGCGGATGAACGCCTTTGGCGGGGTGCCCGCCGCGCTGCGTTTTGGCGACCTGCTGGCCCGCGCGCTGGAGGCCTGAGGCGATGACGACCCGGACCCTTGCGCCCTGCGCGGCGCTGATCGCCCTTGCGCTGTGGCTGATGGCTGCGCGCACGCTGCCCCTGCACGCCCTGCCCTGGGATCCGCAGGCGATGAGCCTGGATCAGATCCGCATGGCCTATGGCCTGATGCCGCGCGGGGTCATCGCGCTGCTGGCGGGGGCGATGCTGGGCCTCTCGGGGGCGATCCTGCAGGTGGTGCTGCGCAACCCGGTGGCCGACCCTACGACGCTTGGCATCAGCGCGGGCGCGCAGCTGGCACTGGTCCTGGCCACGATCCTGTCCCCGACCCTGCTGGAGGGCGGGCGCTGGCCCGTCGCCATGGCGGGCGCGGGCGCGGCGGCGGCGCTGGTGCTGGCCATCGGCGCGCGGCGCGGCTTTCAGCCGGTGACGATGGTCATCGCGGGCATGCTGGTCGGGCTGACCGCCAGTGCGGTTGCGGGGGCGGTCACGCTGGCGCAGGGACAGTACCTGCTGTCGCTGGTCATCTGGAACGGCGGCTCGCTGGTCCAGCAGGACTGGTCGGGGGTCGACGCGCTGGCCGGGGTGCTGGCCTTGGGTGGCCTGGCCGCAGCAATGCTGGCCCGTCCGCTGCGCCTGCTGTCCTTGGGGGCCGAGGGCGCGCAGGGCTTGGGCCTGAACGTCGCCGCGATGCGGCTGGCGGCGGTGGCCGTCGCGGTCGTTCTGGCCGCGGCCGTGTCGGCGGAACTGGGGCTGATCGGCTTTGTCGGGCTTGCAGCGCCCGCCCTGGCGCGCAGCTTGGGGGTGCGGACCATCCCCGGCCTGTTGGCCTGGTCGCCGGTCCTGGGCGCGCTGATCCTGTCGATCTGCGACGGGCTGGTGCTGGCCCTGGCGGGCCTGGGGGCCGAGATGTTTCCCACCGGCGCGCTGACCGGGCTGGTCGGCGGGCCGCTGCTGATCTGGCTGCTGCCGCGGCTGCGCGGCACGTCGCCGCCCGGCGCGGAATCGGGCGACCGCCCTGCCCCGCGGCTGGCCCGTCCGGGGCCGCTGCTGGCGGCGATGGCGGCGGCCCTGATCCTGGCGGGGCTGGTCCTGTTGTGGRTCGGGCGGGTGCCGGGGGGCTGGGCGGTGCTGGACCGCGCGAACCTGGCGGCGTTTCTGCCCATGCGCCTGCCCCGCCTGCTGGCCGCGGCGGCGTCGGGGGCGGCGCTGGCGCTGGCCGGGGCTATCCTGCAGCGGCTGACCGCGAACCCCCTGGCCTCGCCCGAGGTGCTTGGCGTGTCGGGCGGCGCCTCGCTTGGCTATGCGGCGGTGGTCTTTGGCCTGGCCGCCCCCGGCGCGCTGGCGCTGGCGCTTGGGACGATGGCGGGGGGCGCGCTGGCGCTGGCGGTGCTGGTGGCCTTCACCGCGCGCCGCGACATGCCGGCGGAACGCGTGCTGCTGGCGGGCATCGCGGTGTCGGCCCTGGCCTCGGCCGTGCTGTCGGCGATGATGGCCGTGGGCGACGCACGGGCCTGGGCGATCCTGTCCTGGCTGTCGGGATCTGCGGCCGCCGTGCCGATGGTGGGCGCCGTCGCGCTGGCGGGCCTGGCCGTGGCCGTCTCGCTGGCCGCGCTGGCCCTGCGCCGCTGGCTGGCGCTGCTGCCGCTTGGGGCGGGGGTCGCGCGC
>NZ_WEKR01000025.1:40472-58898 GCF_024105395.1 Paracoccus sp. 08
GGGCTGATGGCCCCGCATCTGGCCCGCCGCATCGGCCTGGCCCGCCCGGCCGACCACCTGACGGGGTCGGCGCTGATCGGGGCGGGGCTGATGCTGGCCGCCGATTTCGGCGCGCGCATGGCGGGCTTTCCCTATGAACTGCCGCTTGGGCTGTTCGCCTCGCTGATCGGGGCGCCCTGGCTGATCTGGCTGATGACGAGGTATCGATGACGCTCTTTCACCTGTCCGGCCTGTCGGTCGACGTCCCCGGCCGCCGGCTGCTGGACGACATCACGCTGGACCTGCCCGCGGGCCGGGCGACTGCGCTGATCGGCCATAACGGGTCGGGCAAATCCACGCTGCTGCGCGCGCTGGCCCGACAGGTCCCGGCAGGCGGCACCGCCCGGTTCGAGGGGCGCGCCCTGGCCGACTGGCCCGCCCGCGACCTGGCCCGCCGCATGGCCTTCCTGCCCCAGACCACGCCCCCGGCCGATGGCATGCTGGTGCGCGAACTGGTGGCCCTTGGCCGCTATCCCTGGCACGGCGCCCTGGGCCGCTTCGGCCCCGCCGATCATGCCGCCGTCGCCCGCGCCCTGGACGAATGCGGGGTTGCGGGCTTTGCCGATCGGCTGGTCGACACCCTGTCGGGCGGCGAACGCCAGCGCGTCTGGCTGGCCATGATGGTCGCGCAGCAGGCGGGCACGCTGCTGCTGGACGAACCGATCAGCGCGCTGGACATCGCCCACCAGGTCGAGGTGCTGGCCCTGGTCGCCGCGATGTGCCACGACCAGGGGCGCAGCGCCGTCATCGTGCTGCACGACGTCAACATGGCCGCGCGGTTCTGCGACCATGTCGTGGCGCTGAAGGCCGGGCGGCTGGTCTGGCAGGGCGGCCCGGACGCCCTGATGCGCCCCGACACGCTGCACGACATCTATGGCCTGCCGATGCAGGTCCTGACCCGCCCCGACGGACGCCCCGTCGCCATCCCCGCTTGAGAGGCCGCATGCTGAAACAGTTCTTTTCCTACTACCGTCCGCATCTGGGCCTGTTCTGGCTGGATTTCGGCTGCGCGGTCGTCTCGGGTCTGCTGGAGCTGGCCTTTCCGCTGGCCGTCACCGCCTTCATCGACCACCTGCTGCCGCAGGGCGACTGGACGCTGACCCTGGCCGCGGCGGGGGGGCTGCTGGCGCTTTATGCGGTCAATGCCGGGCTGCTGACGGTGGTGATCTACTGGGGGCACAAGCTGGGCATCAACATCGAGACCGCGATGCGGGCCCGCGCCTTCGACCATCTGACGCGGCTGTCCTGGCGCTGGTACGACCGTGCGCGCACCGGCAAGCTGGTCGCCCGCGTCACCCGCGACCTGGAGGAGATCGGAGAGGTCGCCCATCACGGCCCCGAGGACGCCTTCATCGCCCTGATGACGTTCGTCGGCGCGTTCCTGCTGATGTTCTGGATCAACCCGCAGCTGGCGGTCATCGTGGCGCTGGTCGTGCCGGCCATGCTGGCCCTGGTGATCGTCTATGGCGGGCGGATGACGGCGACCTGGCGCGCGATCTATTCCCGCGTCGGCGATTTCAACGTGCGCCTGGAGGAGACCCTGGGTGGCGTCCGCGTGGTGCAGGCCTTCGGCAACGAGGCGCATGAAAGCCATCTCTTCGCCGCCGACAACGCTCGCTATCGCCAAGCCAAGCTGGACGCGTACCGCGTGATGGCGGCGTCCAGCGCGCTGCAGTACATGGGCCTGCGGCTGGTGCAGGTCATCGTCATGGTCATGGGCGCGGGCTTCGTGCTGTCGGGCGAACTGACCACAGGCGGCTTCGTGGGCTTTCTGTTGCTGGTGGGCGTCTTCTATCGCCCGCTGGAGAAGATCGCCGCGGTGATCGAGACCTATCCCCGCGGCATCGCCGGATTCCGCCGCTATCAGGAGCTGCTGGCCACCGACCCCGAGATCGCCGACGCACCCGACGCGATCGACGCCCCCGCCCTGCGCGGCGACATCCGGTTCGAGGGGGTGGGCTTTGCCTATGACCCCGACCGCCCGATCCTGTCGGGGATCGACCTGGACATCCGCGCCGGAGAGACGGTGGCCTTCGTCGGCCCCTCGGGCGCGGGCAAGACCACGCTGCTGGCGCTGCTGCCGCGGTTCTACGAACCCAGCCAGGGGCGCATCGTCGTCGACGGGATGGACCTGCCCGCGATGCGCCTGCACAGCCTGCGCCGCCAGATCGGCCTGGTCAGCCAGGACGTGTTCCTGTTCGGTGGCACGCTGCGCGAGAACATCGCCTATGGCCGCCTGGACGCCTCGGACATGGAGATCGCGCAGGCCGCCGCCAAGGCGCAGCTGGCGCAGATGATCGAAGGCCTGCCGCAGGGCCTGGACACGGTCGTGGGCGAACGCGGGGTGATGCTGTCGGGCGGGCAGAAGCAGCGCGTGGCCATCGCGCGGGCCTTCCTGAAGAACCCGCCGATCCTGATCCTGGACGAGGCGACCAGCGCCCTGGACAGCCAGACCGAACGCGAGATCCAGTCGGCGCTTGATGCCCTGTCGGTGGGCCGCACCACGCTGGTGATCGCCCACAGGCTGGGCACGATCCGGAACGCCGACCGCATCGTGGTCATGGACCGGGGCCGCGTGGTCGAGATGGGCAGCCATGCCGACCTGCTGTCGCAGGGCGGCATCTATGCGGGGCTGGCGGCCTAGGTCCGGGCCTCAGCCCAGGGCATAGCCCACGCCGCGCACGGTGCGCAGCGGGTCGTCGCCGCCGTTCTTCATCAGCGCCTTGCGCAGGCGGCCCACATGCACGTCGATGGTGCGCGTGTCGACATAGATGTCGCGCCCCCAGACCCGGTCCAGCAGCTGTTCGCGCGTCCAGACGCGGCCCGGCTTCTCCATCATCGTGGACAGCAGCCGGAACTCGGTCGGGCCCAGATGCAGCGTCTGGCCGGCGCGGAACACCCGGTGTTCGGCGGCGTCCAGGATGATGTCCGCAAAGGTCAGCCGCTCGCCCATCGTGGCGGGGCGGGTGCGGCGCAGCTGGGTGCGCAGGCGGGCCAGCAGCTCGACCACGGAATAGGGTTTGACCACGTAATCGTCGGCGCCCGTCTCCAGGCCGCGGACGCGGTCGACCTCCTCGCTGCGCGCGGACAGCATGATGATCGGGATGTTGCGGGTCGCGGGATCGGCCTTGACCTGGCGGCAAACCTCGATGCCCGACACGCGCGGCAGCATCCAGTCCAGCACGATCAGGTCCGGCTGCTCCTCTGCCACCAGCAGCAGCGCGTCCTCGCCGTTGTCGGCCATGACCACGTCGAAACCCTCGGCCTCGAGGTTGTAATGCAGGACTTCGCGCTGTGCGCCCTCGTCCTCGACGACCAGCACGCAGGGGGCCTGGCGCGCCATCCCTCAGACCTCCGCCGCGGGGGCCACGACGCTGCTGCTTTTCGGGCGCGCCTCGTCGGGCAGATCGCCCGTGACCAGATAGACCACCTGCTCGGCGATGGACGTCGCATGGTCGCCCATCCGCTCGACGTTCTTGGCGATGAAATGCAGGTGCATGCAGGGGGTGATGTTGCGCGGGTCCTCCATCATGTGGGTCAGGAACTCGCGGAACAGCGCGTTGTACATCTGGTCCACCTCCAGGTCGCGCTGACGCACGTCATGGGCCAGGTCGGCGTCGCGGCGGATATAGCTGTCCAGCGCGTCCTGCAGCATCCGGTTCACCGCCTGGCTCATCCGGCGCAGCGCCATGCCCGATCCGGCGATGGCGGGCATCTGGGACAGCACCTCGGTGCGCTTGGCCATGTTCTTGGCGTAATCGCCCACCCGTTCCAGCGAGGCCGAGATCTTCATCACCGCCAGCACCATCCGCAGGTCGGTTGCGGTGGGCGCGCGCAGCGCGATCAGGCGGGCGGCGTCCTCGTTGATCTGGATCTCCATCGCGTCGATGGCCTTGTCGCGGCGGCGGACCTGGTCGGCCAGCTCCTGGTCGCGCGTGTCCAGCGCGGTCGAGGCGTCGGTGATCGCGGCCTCGACCATGCCGCCCATCTTGACGACCATCGCCTGGATCGTCTCCAGGTCGCGGTCGAAGACCGAGGAGATATGCTTGTCGCGGTTCATGTCAGGTCCTTTCGATCAGCCGATCCGGCCCGAGATATAGGCCTCGGTCCGGCTGTCCCGGGGCTTCGTGAAGATGTCGTCGGTATCACCGTATTCGACCAGGTTGCCCAGATGGAAGAAGGCAGTCTTCTGGCTGACGCGGGCAGCCTGCTGCATCGAATGGGTCACGATGACCACGGAAAATTGCGTGCGCAGCTGCTCGATCAGCTCCTCGACCTGGCTGGTGGCGATG
Organism: Paracoccus sp. 08; assembly: GCF_024105395.1. Taxonomy (NCBI): domain Bacteria; kingdom Pseudomonadati; phylum Pseudomonadota; class Alphaproteobacteria; order Rhodobacterales; family Paracoccaceae; genus Paracoccus; species Paracoccus sp. 08. The sequence goes on from NZ_WEKR01000025.1 coordinate 44,804, forward strand.
GGGTCCAGCGCGCTGCAGGGCTCGTCCATCAGCAGCACCTCGGGGGACGTGGCCACCGCGCGCGCGATGCACAGGCGCTGCTGCTGGCCGCCCGACAGGCCCGTGCCTGGCTCGGACAGGCGGTCCTTGACCTCGTTCCACAGGGCCGCGCCGCGCAGCGAGCGTTCGACGATCTCGTCCAGCTCGGCCTTGCCGCGGGCCAGGCCATGGATGCGCGGGCCGTATGCCACGTTGTCATAGATCGACTTGGGGAACGGGTTCGGCTTCTGGAAGACCATGCCGACCTTGGCGCGCAGCTGCACCGGGTCGATCCTGCGGTCATAGATGTCCTCGCCGTCGATGGTGATCCGGCCCGCGATCCGGGCACTGTCGATCGTGTCGTTCATGCGGTTGATGCAGCGCAGGAAGGTGGACTTGCCGCAGCCCGACGGGCCGATGAAGGCGGTGACGGTCTTGTCCAGGATCTCGACGTTCAGGTCTTTGATCGCCTGCTTCTCGCCATAGAAGACCTGCACGTCGCGTGCGGAAATCTTGATGTCCTGCTGGCTCACGGCGCTCTCCGATCGGATTGTGTCATACATGGTGGCTCTCCTGTGGGCCGATCACCAGCGGCGCTCGAACTTGCGGCGAAGGAAGATCGCCAGCAGGTTCATGCACAGAAGGAAGATCAGCAGGACGATGATGGCGCCCGAGGCGCGCTCGACAAAGGCCGGATCGCTGCGCTGCGTCCAGTTGTAGACCTGGACCGGCAGGGCGGATGCCGGATCGAACAGACCCTCCGGCGGGGCGGCGGGAAACTCGCGCACGAAGGCCACCATGCCGATCAGCAGCAGCGGCGCAGTCTCTCCCAGGGCCTGGGCCAGGCCGATGATCGTGCCGGTCAGGATTCCGGGCGCGGCCAGCGGCAGGACGTGGTGGAACACCGTCTGCATGCGGCTGGCGCCGACGCCCAGGGCCGCGTCGCGGATCGAGGGCGGCACCGCCTTCAGCGCCGCGCGGGTGGCGATGATGATGGTGGGCAGGGTCATCAGCGTCAGCACCAGACCGCCGACGATGGGCGCGGATGCGGGCAGGCCCGCGAAGTTGATGAAGACCGCCAGGCCCAGGATGCCGAACACGATGGACGGCACCGCCGCCAGGTTCGAGATGTTGACCTCGATCAGGTCGGTCCAGCGGTTCTTGGGCGCGAACTCCTCCAGATAGATCGAGGCCGCGACCCCGATCGGCACCGACAGGACCAGCACGACCAGCATCATGTAGAGCGATCCCAGGATGGCCACGCCGACGCCCGCGGCCTCGGGGCGCTGGTCGGAGGCGTCGGCGGCGGTCAGGAAGCCTGCGTTGAACCGCGTGACCAGCAGCCCCGCCTCGACCAGTTCGTCCGCCAGCATCAGCTGCGCCGGAGAGGTGTTGGCGTCGCGCGCCGCGGTCTCCATCGTGACGCGGCCCTTGAAATAGCCGTCGATGCGGCCGTTCGCCAGGACGTTCACGTCCACCGTCTGCCCGACCAGATCGGGATCGGCCAGCACCCGGTCACGCAGCTGCGCCGAGGCATCGCGCGAGATCAGCCCGTCGATGTCGCCGCTCTCCAGCCCCTCGATCTGCAGGTCCAGACCCGCCACCGCCGCGTCCAGCGCCCGGTCCAGCACCTGGCCATAGGACAGGGTCAGCACGCCCGCCATCTCGGCCGGGTCGCGGTTGCCCTTGGGGTCCAGCACCTGCGCGTCCAGTGCCACGGGGATCGACAGATAGGTCTGGCGGAAGGCGCCCGACCCGTCGCGGACGATGGTGAAGACCAGCACTGCCAGCATCGTGCAGGCGATGACGATGGCCGTCAGCCCGTAGGCGCGGAACCGTTTCTCGGCGGCGTTGCGGCGGCGGGTGCGCGCGTCCTGGACATAGAGCGACTTGGCGCCGGTGGCGCGGGGATGATCGGTCATTCGTACTGCTCGCGATACTTGCGCACGATGATAAGCGCGATGACGTTCAGGCCCAGGGTGATGACGAACAGCGTCAGTCCCAGGGCAAAGGCCACCAGCGTCTCGGGCGAGGAGAAGTCGTTGTCGCCGGTCAGCTGGCTGACGATCTTGACCGTGATGGTGGTCATCGCCTCGAACGGGTTGGCGCTGATCGTGGCGGCGGCGCCCGCGCCCAGGACCACGATCATCGTCTCTCCGATGGCGCGGCTGGCGGCCAGCAGGATCGCGCCCACGATGCCCGGCAGGGCGGCGGGCAGCACGACGCTGCGCACCGTCTCGGAGGGCGTCGAGCCCAAGCCCAGGGCGCCGTCGCGCAGGCTCTGGGGCACCGCGTTGATGATGTCGTCGGACAGAGAGCTGACGAAAGGGATCAGCATGATCCCCATGACCAGCCCCGCGGTCATCACCGACGACCCGGAATTGCCCAGGCCCAGGGGCTGCGCGATCCAGTCGCGCAGCATCGGCCCGACCGTCACCAGCGCGAACAGGCCATAGACGATGGTCGGGATGCCGGCCAGCACCTCGACCGCGGGCTTGGCGATGCTGCGCAGGCGGGGGCTGGCATATTCCGACAGGTAGATCGCCGCCAGCAGGCCGATGGGCACCGCCACCAGCAGCGCGATGAAGCTGATGTACAGCGTCCCCCACAGCAGCGGCAGCATGCCGAGGCGCGAATTGCCCTCGAAGCGCGGCGACCAGACGGTGCTGAAGAAGAAATCGGCCAGGCTGTACTGGCGGAAGAAGCTGATTGTCTCGAAGATCAGCGACAGGACGATGCCGACCGTGGTGGCGATGGCGATCATCGAACAGAAGATCATCAGGCCCAGCACCATCCGCTCGACCGAATTGCGCGCGCGAAACCCGCGGCCGGCCCGCGTCACGGCCCAGCCCAGGCCCGCGACCGCGGCGGCCAGTGCCAGCAGCCCGGCCACGGGGCCCGACGCGACAGGGATCACCCCGGACATCCGCAGCCCCGATGCCAGGATCAGCACCACCAGCGCGGGCAGCATCACCGCAAGGGCGGCGTTCATGCCGTGATAGGCGGGGCGGCTGTGCAGGGTGCGCACGTCCTGTGCGGCGGTCGCATGGGCGCGGCTGCGGCCCAGAAGGAATCCGGCCACGGCCAGCAGGATCGCGGCAAGCAGGGCCCAGGACATTGGCATCTGGCAACCTCGGGTGGATGGGTCAGGGGGAATGTCCGACCGGCGCGGCGCACCGGTCGGACGGGTGCATCACTGCATGGTGGTCTCGTCGGCCACGGCCTGCTGGACCGATGCCAGCTCGGGGTCCGAGACCAGGCCATAGGCGGCCAGCGGCCCGTCCGGTCCTGCGATCGCGTCCGAGACGAAGAATTCGGCGAATTCCTTGACGCCCGGGATGACGCCGATATGCGCCTTCTTCACATAGATGAACAGCGGCCGCGACACCGGGTATTCGCCCGAGGCGATCGTCTCGGTCGAGGGGGTGACGCCGGACATGGTCGCGACCTGCAGCGTGTCCATGTTGTTCTCGTAGAAGGACAGGCCGAAGACGCCGATGCCGTTCGGGGACGACCCGATGCGGGCCAGCGTCTCGGTATAGTCGCCGTCGATGTCGACCGACCGGCCGTCGGTGCGCAGCGTCATGCAGGCGGCCTCGGCCTCCTCCTCGCCCAGCTCGGCGGTGAACACCTCCAGCGCGCCGCTGTCCTCGCAGCCCTGCGCGATCACCTTCTCGTCGAAGACTTCGCGCGTCCCGTGACGGGTGCCCGGTACGAAGGCCAGGATCTCCTGGTCGGCCAGCTCGGGGTTCACCTCGGCCCAACTGGCCGCGGTGTTGTCGACGATCGCGCCGTCGCGCACGACCTTGGCCGACAGCGCGTTGAACCAGTCGGCGGGGGTGAAGGCGAAGCTTGCGCCCGACTGCGCGCTGGCGAAGACGATCCCGTCATAGCCGATGCGCACCTCCATGATGTCGGTCACGCCGTTGGCGGCACATTCCTCGACCTCGCTGTCGCGGATCTGGCGGCTGGAATTGGCGATGTCGATGGTGTTCTCGCCCACGCCCTCGCAGAAGCGGCGCAGACCGGTGGACGATCCGCCCGATTCGATGACCGGGGTACCAAAGTCGGTGTTCTCGCCGAACAGCTCGGCCACGATGGTCGAATAGGGCAGCACGGTCGACGAACCCGCGACCTGCACCTGTTCGCGCGCGGCGGCTGCGGTGGCGGTCAAGGCCAGGACGGACAGGGCCGAAGCGGTCAGGCCAAAGGTCTTCATGCGTCTTCTCCTCAGGAGGTGATCGTTGCCCGGTGTGCCTACAGCAGTTTTGTGACGGTCATACGCAATCCGTGTGACAGTTCTGCGACAGCGCCCCGGCGGGCGGGCCGATCATCCCGGGGTGACGCGCACCTCTCCAAGGGTCGAGTCGCTGCGCCGCGCGGCCATCTGCAGGCGGGCCAGCAGATGCGTGCGCACATAGGTGGCGTGGAACCGCGACGGCGCGACCAGGTGCAGGACGCCCCCCTGCCCCTCCGTTGATGACAGCGGCGCGAACCAGGCGTCGAACAGCGCCGGGTCCTCGTCGCGCAGCCGCGCGCGGATCAGCGGCCAGGCCCCGTCCTGACCGCCCTCCTCCGCGGATGTGCCGTCGGGGCGGCGGAACGGCACGACGTTCGGCGGGTCGCCCGCCTCCTGCGCCTCCTCGCCCATGCGGGCGGTGAAATCCTCGCCGATGTTGGACCAGTCCGCTCGCGTGTCCAGCATGATGCGTTCCAGGCCCAGGCCCAGCACGGACACGCGGCCCCGCGCGCCCTGGCGCTTGACCACGATCCAGCCCGCTTCGCGCAGCCGCGCCATGTCGCGCTTGACGGTGCGTTCGTCCACGCACCACAGTCGCGCGATCTCGCGCTGGCCCATGGTCAGCTCGTCGCGCTGCCAGTTGTAGCGGGTGGTGATCAGCGCCATCAGGCGCAGCACCAGGCGCTGGCGCTGCGGATCGCCCGCCAGCGCATGCGCCATCATCGCGGACAGCAGGTCGTATTTCCGTGCCGCGGCTTGCCTGCCGACGGGTCGCATCACCTGCATCATCGTTCCTGCCCGCCGGTCGCCCGGCACCCTGCCCCGGCCGCGCCGAGATCTTGTGCCGTCCCAAACGCCTTTCGCCACTCTGCAGGCATTAGCGTCCTGAAATACGATTCTGTCAAGCAGATCGCCCGCCCTCGGGCGGAAGGATCCAAAGGCAATCTTGAATCAGGGTATCAATGGTATAGCGGGACATCCTATGCGTCCCCTATTCCGGCGCCCGTGTCCCCCAATTGGCGGGGGTTCAACGGATCATGTCCCCCAATATCCGCCCCCTGCCCCGCCAGGTCGTGGCCTCCGTGCCACCTTGGCGCGCGGCGATTCGCCAGCAGGGGCTGGATTTCCGCATTTCGTGCTATCAGTGAACAAGGCTTTTGCCAAAAGCGCAAATCCGGCGTAAAAGCAGGAACAGAAGCAATCAGCGTCCTTGGAAACCGACACAACATGTATACGCACGACGACCTTGCCCGTCTGCAGGCCCAGTCCCTCAAGATGCAGGGCTGGATCCGCCGCCAGACCTTCAGCCCCGCCAACGAGAAGACGCTGCGCCGCTTCTCCTCTTGGGAGGTGGCCGAGCTGATCTTCCGCATCAACCAGTCGACCTTCCGCGGCAAGCTGGCGGCGGACCCGAACCTTCCCCTCGGGGAAGTCGAGGAGGACGGGCGCCAGCGCTGGTTCAGCCTGGAGGAGGTGAACGAGCTGCGTCGCCGCATCCGCGTGGGCAAGAAGTCCCTGATGCCGCCCCGCCCCGCCGGCAAGCGCGCCTTCCGCGCGGCCATCGCCAACTTCAAGGGCGGTGCGGGCAAGTCGACCGTGGCGCTGCACTTTGCCCATGCGGCGGCGCTGGACGGGTACCGGGTCCTGGTCGTCGACTTCGACCCGCAGGCGACCCTGTCTCATTCGATGGGGCTGAACGACGTGGGCGAGGATCACACGGTCTGGGGCATCATGGCGCGCGACCTTGAGCGCGAGACAGACCGCATGAACACCGCCAGCGCCGGGGCCGAGACAGGGACCGCCCTGCCCCATCGCAAGCTGCCCGCGTCGATCCGCGACATGGGCCTGGGCACGCTGCGGCCCGCGGACTTCATCAAGCCCACCGCCTGGCCCACGATCGACATCGTGCCCAGCTGCGCCAACGCAGCCTTTGTCGAGTTCGCCAGCGCCCAGTACCGGCACCTGAACCCGGAATGGACCTTCTTCGGCGCGGTGTCGCGGTTCCTGGACAGCTTGGCGGACGATGCTTATGACCTGATCCTCTTCGATTGCCCGCCGGCCATTGGATACCAGTCGATGAACGCGGTCTTTGCCGCCGACATGCTGTATATCCCGTCCGGCCCGGGGTATTGGGAATATGACAGCACGACCAGCTTCATCGGCCAATTGGCCGAGGCGCTGGAGGATCTGTCCCACGGGTTCGAGAACTTCCCCACGGGGAAGATCAGGTTGCCCAAGGCATTCGCCGACATCCGGTTCCTGATGACGCGATACGAGCCGTCGAACGAGCTGCACCAGGCGATGTTCGCGGCCTTTCGGCAGGTCTTCGGGGATCGGCTGGCGCAGAACCCGATCGAACTGACCCGCGCGGTCGAGCAGTCGGGCCGGTTCCTGTCGTCGATCTATGAGATCGATTACCGAGAGATGACTCGGGGGACGTGGCGCCGGGCGCGGGCGACCTTCGATCAGGCCTATGAAGAGTTCCGCGGCCACGTGCTGACCGCCTGGACCGAGCTGGAGGACGCGCAATGAGCCGCAAGCGCCGGATGTTCGACATCGACATCCCCGAGGACGACGCCGAAACCGGCTTCCCCGCGGGGAAGGTCCAGCCCGACGGTCGTCGAGGCCCCATGGCTGCCGCCATCAGCGAGACGGCGGAATCGACCCGCGACCGCGCGGTCATCGAGGCGCAGATCCGCGCCGAGAACGATGCCTTGGCGCAGGAGCATGTGCGGCTGAAGCGGGCAGGGTTGATCACCGACCTGATCCCGCTGGACATGATCGACACGACCAAGCTGATCCGCGACCGCAAGCCGGTCGCGGATTTCGACATGGCCGAGCTGGTCGCCTCGATCCGCGACATCGGCCTGTCGAACCCGATCCGGCTGGAGCCGTCCGAGGGTGGGCGTTACGAGCTGATCCAGGGGTGGCGGCGGCTGTCGGCCTATCGCCAGCTGCTGGAGGAGACGGGTGATGCCGAGGCCTGGGGCCGGATCCCCGCGGGCATCGCCGCGCGCGGGGACCAGCTGGAGGCGCTGTACCGCCGCATGGTGGACGAGAACCTGGTGCGCAAGGACATCTCTTTTGCCGAGATGGCGCAGCTGGCGGTGCATTACGCGATGGATCCGCTGACCGCGGAGAACGATGCGGAAAAGGCCGTGGCGATCCTGTTCCGGTCGGCGGGCTATCAGAAGCGCAGCTATATCCGGAACTTCATCCCTCTGGTCGAGCGCTTGGGCGAGGTGCTGATGTATCCGCAAGAGATCCCGCGCGCCCTGGGCCTGTCGCTGTCGCAGCGGCTGGAGGAGGTGCCGGGCCTGGTCACGGCCATCCGGACCGAGCTGAAGGACTGGGACACGCGGTCGATCACCGACGAGCTGGCCGTGCTGCGCCGCTATGCGGGGCAGGGGGGTGAGGCGCTGCCCGAGGGACCCGCACCGCGGACCGCCCCACCCGCACCGCCGTCGACCGCCAAGGCCAAGACGACCTTCCAGCTAGCGCGCCCGCAGGGCAGCGCGAAATGCACCGCCGCCAATGGTCGCCTTGAGATCCGCCTGCCGCGGGACTTTTCGACCATCGACCGGCGCAAGCTGGAGGCGGCGGTGGCCGCAATGCTGGACCAGATCGAGTGACCTTCCCCGCGGGGAAGGGCAGGGGCCCTTTCCCGCGGCCAGCACCTTCCCCGCAGGGAAGGTGCGACACAAGCCATTGATATGTATACATATAGCACATCTACCTGACCCTGTGTCGATGTCTGTTGCAGATCGTGCAATCCCGTCGTAGCACCAAGGCCGACCCCCAACGGTACCAAGGCGCCCGGCATGCCCCCCAGTGATTCCCCGATGCGCGGCATCGCGTTGAAATGCATCAGCGTGACCGTGTTCACCCTGATGGCCGCGCTGATCAAAGCGACCGCCGACAGCGCCCACATCCCGCCAGGGCAGCAGGTGTTCTTTCGGTCGTTCTTCGCGCTGCCGGTGATCCTGGGCTGGCTGGTGCTGCGGTCGGAACTGCGGGTCGGCCTGCTGACCGCGAACCCGATGGGGCACCTGTATCGCGGGCTGGTCGGGACGACAGCGATGGCGCTGAACTTCTGGGCGCTTGGCCTGCTGCCCCTGCCCGAGGTGACGGCCATCGGCTTTGCCGCGCCCCTGCTGGTGGTGGTGCTGGCCGGAATGTTTTTGGGAGAGAACGTCCGCGCCTTTCGGCTTGGCATGGTCGGGCTGGGGCTGGCCGGGGTGCTGATCGTGCTGTCGCCGCAGCTGCACGCGGGGACGGCGGGCGACCCCTTCCGGATGCTGGGCGCGGTCGTGGCGCTTGGCGGGGCAGGGGCCGCGGCCCTGGCGCAGATCTTTGTCCGCCAGCTGGTCCAGGTCGAGCGGACATCGGCGATCGTCTTCTGGTTCTCGGTCACCTCGACGGGGCTGTCGCTGCTGACGCTGCCCTTCGGGTGGGTGATGCCGGGAGCCTGGGTGCTGGGGCAGCTGGTCACCACGGGGCTGCTGGGCGGGCTGGGGCAGATCCTGCTGACCTCGGCCTATCGCCATGCCGATGCGTCGGTGGTGGCGCCGTTCGACTATGTCGCGATGATCTGGGCGGTGGCCCTGGGCTGGTACGTCTTCGGCGAGGTGCCAAGCGCGGTGGTGATCGGCGGGTCCGGCCTGGTGATCCTGGCGGGCATCCTGATCATCTGGCGCGAACACAGCCTGGGGCTGGAACGCCGCCGTCAGCGCAAGGCCACGCCCCCGGCCTGAGGCGCCGACAGGCTGCCCACCACGGCGACCAGGTCGCGGAAGCGTTCGCCCTGGACCAGCACGTGATCGGTCATCGCCTGCGCCGCGCCGCAGGCGTCGCCCGCCGCGATGGCCGCGGCGATCTGGCGGTGTTCGGCCAGCGAATTGACGACGCGCCCCGGCGATTGCAGCTGCCGGCGGCGATAGGGTTGCAGCACCGCCTGCAGGCGCAGGGTCTCGGTTTCCAGAAAGGCGTTGTGGGCGGCGCGATAGATCGCCTGATGGAAGGCGGTGTTTTCGGCATAGTACCGGTCGGGGTTGTGGCGCGCGCCTTCGCAGGCGGTCAGGGCGGTGTCGATGCGGGCCAGGTCCTGCGCATCGGCGCGCCTGCAGGCCAGCCGCGCGCAGAAGGATTCCAGTTCGGCCATCAGCTCGAACCGGTCCATCAGCTCGGGCACGCCCAGCTTGGCCACGAAGGTCCCGCGTTTGGGCTGCACGATCAGCAGGCCCGACGCCTCCAGCGCCTGCAGCGCCTCGCGCACGGGCGTGCGCGAGCAGCCATAGTCGCGCGCGACCTGGTCGGGGTCGATCTGCTGGCCGGGGGTCAGGCGGCCGTCCACGATGGCGTTTTCAAGGGCAAGGCGGATGCGCTGTGCGGTGGGAAGGGTCATGTCGGCACCTGTTCTGTCCTGCATTTCACCGCAGCGATTGCGAAAAGTCCATCATCGCCGTTGTTGTATACAACAGAAGTGAATCAGTGTATATCACTGCGGGGGAGGATCATCATGGGCAAGCAGAGACTGGGATTCCTGTCGGACTTCGTCGAGGCGATCACGCGGCGCAAGCGTGGCGGCGAGGCCGAGACGCTGAAGGCGCTGGCGCGCCCCGCATCCGAACGCGCGCGGGTGGCCTGTGCGGTGCTGATGGGGCGGATCGGAGATGCAGCGCGGGTCGCGGTGGCCGAGCAGGCGCTGTCGGCCTATGCCGAGCTGGACGCCGAGGAGCGGCTGGCGTTCTTTCGCAGCCTGCGCGACGATCACGGCGTGGATGCCGACGCGATCCGGGCGGCCTATGCCGCATGGGACGCCCAGCCCGATGCCGCGGGCGTCGCGCATCTGTTCGAGGTGGTCGAGCCTGCCCGCCAGACCCTGCTGCGCCGGTTGAACATGGCGCCCGGCGCCACGCTGCGGCTGGTTCGGATGCGTCAGGACCTGCTGGCCGCGATGCGCGTGGACCCCGATCTGGCGCCGATCGACCAGGATTTCGCGCATCTGTTCGCCAGCTGGTTCAACCGCGGCTTTCTGACCATGCGCAGGATCGACTGGAACGCGCCCGCCGCGATCCTGGAAAAGCTGATGGAATACGAAAGCGTCCACCAGATGCAGGGCTGGCCGGACCTGAAGCGGCGGCTGGCCGACAATGACCGCCGTCTGTATGCGTTCTTCCACCCCGCCACCGGGGACGAGCCGCTGATCTTCGTCGAGGTCGCACTGACCCAGGGCATGCCCGCCGCGATCGGCCCGATCCTGACCGCGCCCGATGCGCGCGAACCGGCGGCGGCGGACACGGCCGTCTTCTATTCGATCAACAACAGCCTGCCCGGGTTGAAGGGCGTCAGTTTCGGCAACTTCCTGATCAAGCAGGTGGTGGCGCAGCTGTCGGCGGACCTGCCCGAGCTGCGCTGCTATGTGACGCTGTCGCCGGTGCCGGGCTTTGCCGCGTGGCTGGCCACGCAGGACGACGCGGCGGAATTGCGCGGCGCGTTGGCCGGGGGCTGGGACGATGACGCGGTGGACGCGCTGCGCCCGCAGGTCCTGGCGTGGGGCGCGCGCTATATCGCCCAGGCCAAGGCGCGGGGCGGGTTGCCTGCCGATCCGGTGGCGCGGTTCCACCTGGGCAACGGGGCCTGCGCGCATCGGCTGAACTGGCCTGCCGATCTGGCGCCCTCGGCGCTGAAATCGGCGCATGGGCTGATGATCAACTATCTGTACGAACTGGACCGTATCGAGGACCGGCACGAGGCCTTCGTGCGCGACGGCGAGGTGGCGCTTGGCGCCCAGATCGCCGAGGCGCTGAAGGCGTGACGACATTGAGGTAGGAGACGAGCATGCAGACCATCCACGACCATTTCATCCAGACCGCCGAAGTGATGCAGGGCAAGACCCTGTTCGAACGGCCCGGCCAGCCCGACATCAGCTTTGCCCGGATGCGCGGCATGGTCGAGGCGCTTGCGGGCGCGCTGACCGCGGCGGGCGTGGCGCCCGGCGACCGCGTGGCCGTCCAGGTCGAGAAGTCGCCCGAGGCCATCGCTCTGTACCTGGCGACGCTGCAGGTGGGCGGGATCTTCCTGCCGCTGAACACCGCCTATACCGGGGCCGAGATCGACTATTTCATCGGCGATGCGGCGCCCCGTCTGTTCGTCTGCGACCCCGCGCAGCAGGCGTCGCACGCGCATCGGGCCGGAGACGCGCTGACGGTGCTGACGCTTGGCGCGGACGGGCAGGGGACACTGGCCGAGCGTGCCGCCGCGGCCACCCCGCGCGAGGACGCGCATCCCTGCGGGCCGGACGACCGGGCCGCGATCCTCTATACCTCGGGCACCACGGGGCGGTCCAAGGGGGCGGTGCTGACGCACGGGAACCTGGCGTCCAACACCGAGGCGCTGCTGGAGCATTGGCGGTTCGACGCGAATGACCGGCTGATCCACGCGCTGCCGATCTTTCACACGCACGGCCTGTTCGTGGCCGCCAACATGGCGCTGGTCGCCGGCGCCACGATGATCTTCCTGACCAAGTTCGACGCCGAACAGGCGATCGACCTGATGGACCGCGCCACCGTGCTGATGGGGGTGCCGACCTTCTACACCCGCCTGCTGAAATCGCCGCGCCTGGACCGCGAGACGACCGCGAACATGCGGCTGTTCGTGTCCGGGTCCGCGCCGCTTCTGGCGGAGGATCACCGTGCCTTCACCGAACGGACCGGGCACCGCATCCTGGAGCGGTACGGCATGACCGAGACCTGCATGATCACCTCGAATCCCTATGATGGCGATCGCATCGCGGGGGCGGTGGGCATGGCGCTGCCCGGCATCACCGTGCGCATCACCGACCGCGAGACCGGCGCGCCCGTCGCACCCGGAGAGATCGGCCTGATCGAGGTCAAGGGACCGAACGTCTTCGAGGGCTACTGGAACATGCCCGAAAAGACCGCGGCCGAATTCCGCCCCGACGGGTTCTTCATCACCGGCGATCTGGGCACGATCCAGGAGGACGGATACCTGCGCATCGTCGGCCGCGACAAGGACCTGGTGATCTCGGGCGGGTACAACGTCTATCCCAAGGAGGTCGAGGAGGCCATCGACGCGCTGCCGGGTGTCCTGGAAAGCGCCGTGATCGGCCTGCCCCATCCCGACCTGGGCGAGGCGGTGACCGCCATCGTCGTACCGAAATCGGGCACGCTGGACGCGGACGAGATCCGCGCCGCGCTGTCGGATTTGGCGCGCTTCAAGCAACCCCGGCAGGTGATCGTCGTCGATGCCCTGCCGCGCAACGTCATGGGCAAGGTGCAGAAGGCCGAACTGCGCAAGGCCCATGCGGGATTGTATTCGCAGGCCATGGCCTGACATCCGGCCGCCCGGGCCCGCGTCGAGGAGGACGCGGCCCGGGGCACCGGCCATTCAACGGGAGGAAACCATGATAATCTATGGAGTCGCGGCCCTGGCCGCCTGTCATCTGGCAGGCGTGATCCTGGGCGATCTGCTGGGCGTCATCCTGGGCGTCCAGTCCAATGTGGGCGGCGTGGGCTTTGCCATGCTGCTGCTGATCGTGTCGACCGACTGGCTGCGCCGCACCGGGCGGCTGCCGCAGCTGTCCGAACAGGGCATCCTGTTCTGGTCGGCCATGTATATCCCCATCGTCGTGGCGATGGCGGCCCAGCAGAACGTCGTGGCGGCCCTGGCGGGCGGTCCCATCGCGATCATCGCGGGCGTCGGCGCGACCMTCGCCTGCGTGGCGCTGGTGCCCGTGGTGGCGCGGATCGGCGGGCAGGATGCGCCCCTGCCGCCCCTGATGGCGCAGGAGGTGTGACGCGATGGAGATGATCACCGAAATCCTGTCCAAGAACGGGCTGGTCTTTGCCTTCGTCGTCGTGGGCGTCGTGATGTGGGTGTCCTATCAGCTGTCCGACCGGCTGTCGGCGGGGCGGCTGCACGGTTCGGCCGTGGCCATCATCATCGGCCTGGTGCTGGCCTGGCTGGGCGGGCTTGCCACCGGCGGGTCCAAGGGCCTGGCCGACGTGCCGCTGTTTGCGGGCATCGGGCTGATGGGCGGGGCCATGCTGCGCGACCTGGCCATCGTGTCGACCGCCTATGGCGTCGACATCCGCGAGATCCGCAAGGCCGGGGCCGCGGGCGTGGTGTCGCTGGCCCTGGGGATCTTCGTGTCCTTTGCGGTGGGGGCGCTGGTCGCGGCGGCCTTCGGCTATACCGATGCGGTCAGCATGGCGACCATCGGCGGCGGGGCCGCGACCTATATCGTGGGCCCGGTGACCGGCACCGCCCTGGGCGCCAGTTCCGAGGTCATCGCCCTGTCCGTCGCCGCGGGCCTGCTGAAGGCGGTCCTGGTGATGATCGGCACGCCCTTCGTCGCGCCGCTGATCGGGCTGAACAACCCGAAATCGGCGATGGCCTATGGCGGGCTGATGGGTACGACCAGCGGCGTCGCGGGCGGCCTGGCCGCCACCGACAAGCGCCTGGTGCCCTATGGCGCGATGACGGCCACGTTCTATACGGGGCTGGGCTGCCTGATGGGGCCGTCGGTCATCTATCTGATGCTGCTGGCCGTCACCGGCAGCTGAGGCGGCTCGGCGTCACCCGCGGGTGACGCCGTTCTCCAACCGGGCAAAGGCCGTCATCACGACGCGTTCCGACCGGTCCAGATAATCCGCCAGCCGGGTGGCGGCGGCCTCCATGTCGCCCTGCTGGACCAGCTCCAGGATCGCGCCGTTCTCTTGCAGGAACGGCGCGTGCAGCTGTTCGGGACTGTCCAGCAGCCCGAAGGCCAGGCGCAGTTCCGCCATCGCCTGCGCGAAGAAGGCCGTCAGCCGC
>NZ_WEKR01000026.1:0-32422 GCF_024105395.1 Paracoccus sp. 08
ATGAGCAGAGCGGGCAATGTCTGGGACAACTCGGCGATGGAAAGTTTCTTCTCAACGCTGAAAACTGAACGCACCGCCCGAAAAGTGTATCGGACCCGAAATGAAGCCCGCGCCGATATCTTCGACTACATCGAACGCTTCTACAACCCGCGGCGGCGCCATTCGAAACTGGGCTATCTCAGCCCCATGGAGTTCGAGGCCCGCGCTATGCTAGCTTAACCTGCTGCCCACAAAACCGGTAGCAGCTCAATCATTGCCGCCCCGTCGGACATGCGTCTGCACGATCTGACCGAGCAGCACCGCAAGGCTATCGAGGTTCTCAAACCGATGCAGCGGACCGGCAAGGCTGTCGTCTCCGACCTGCCTAGCCTCATTGAGTGGACCAATCGCTTCAAGGGCGACGACACTGTCCTGTTCGCCCAAATTCAGCCTAAGCCGCAGCTGCTGTCGATCATCGACTATCACGGCGCCGGTGCGCCGACGATCGACCCTGCTTCGGGCGATCCCACCGCAAGCTATGGTCGCCACACCGCGCTTTACACTTTCCCGGTGTCCGAGGAATGGAAGCGCTGGACGGCGATCAGCGGGCAGGCGCTGACTAAGGACCAGTTCGGCGAGTTCATCGAAGAGAACGCCAACGACCTGCTGGACCCGACCCCCGCCCTCCTGGCCAATCGTGCCGATGGTGCCGAGGCTTGGGAACAGCGCATGGTCGAGGTCGCGCAGAAGCTCCAAGGCCGCTTTGGGCAGTACGCCACGCTGGTTCAGCTGTCGCGTAGCTTCGCCGTACACGAGGTCGGCCATCTGCAAGTGACCACCAACCGCGACACCGGTGAGACGCAGGTTCAGTTCCTGGACGAGCATCGGGATCCGGACGGACAGCCCCTGCGCCTGCCCAACCTTTTCATGATCGCCATTCCGGTTTTCGAGGAGGGTGCGCTGTACCGGCTGGCGGTCCGCTTCCGCTACCGGAAAGCAGGCTCGGAAGTAAAATTCTTCGCCACCCTCTATAACCCGGACGCCGCGCTGCGCGATGCCGCTCGCGAGGCTCTCGCGTGGGCGCACGAACAGACCGCCGTGCCGCTGCTGATGGGTACACCCGAGATCGGCGCGCGCTGATCAAGCACCCGACTGGCGCGCCACAGCGCCAGTTCCCCACTCCCAGCAATCGAATGGAGCCATGGCCATGCGCCCTGCACCGAGTGCCCCGTACCATCCTGCAAACACCGCCGATGCGGAGCGCATTGCCCGCCTGCGCGCAACGCGGTTCGGCATTGAACCTACAGACGACCCGCTGCCGTCGATGGCGATCGTTGCATACCTCGTAGTCGCGGCGATCGGCGGGGCGGTGGGCGGTGCGCTTGCCTGGTGGTTCCTTGCATGACCGTTGCTGTGCCGCCCTCCCGCAATCTGGTGATTTCCTGCCTGCGCGAAGGCCTAGGCGTCGAGGACATCGCAGTGATCTGCGAGTGCCATGCTGACCAGGTCCGAGCCATTGCCGCCGAGTTGCGCAGAGCCGGCATCATGCAGGCTATCCGCTTCGACCCGCCTAGGTGCGCGGCCTGACCGTCGAGCAACTAATCCGCAAACACCCCTTCAGACGGAGGCCTCGGCCATGACGATTATTGGAAACCTCCCCGTTCGCCCTGAAATCCACGGAAAGCTAATCGAGGAACATCTAACCTTGGCGATGGTCGCGCAGATCAAGCTGGGTAAGCGTGTTCTTAAATGAATGCCGCAGCATGCGCGTGCTGATCGCCTGCGAGACATCCGGCGTGATGCGCCGAGCCTTCGCGGCCCGCGGCCACGACGTCTGGTCCTGCGACCTCCTTGCGGCCGAGGACGGCAGCAACCGCCACATCCGGGGCGACGTTCGCGACATCCTGGACGATGGCTGGGACCTGATGGCGGTCATGCACCCGCCCTGCACCCGCCTGTGCCGATCCGGCCGCCGCTGGATGTCTGGGCCCGGCAAGTGGACGCCGCCCAAGCAGCTGCCCAAGGGCCGTACGTGGTCGAGCATGCGCGAAGAGTTCGAGGAGGGCGTGGATCTGTTTACCGCTTGCTGGCGCGCGCCGATCGAGCGGGTAGCGATCGAGAACCCCGAAATGAACGACCTCGCTAAGGACAGGATGCCGGCGGACCTGCCCGCGCCGCAAATCGTGCAGCCGTTCTGGTTCGGCGAGACCGCCTACAAGGCCACCGGCTTTTACCTGCGTGGCCTGCCGCAGCTGGTGGCGACAAACATGTTGTCCGAGCCGGAACGCGGCAGTGCCGAGTGGAAGGCATGGAGCGCGATCCACCGCGCACCGCCAGGCCCGGACCGCTGGAAGATCCGGAGCAGAACATTCGCAGGCGTCGCCGATGCCAGCGCTGATCAATGGGGCGGTTATGCCGTCCAAGAACAGGAGATGACGGGATGAACGCCCCTGATGATCTGACAACATTGGCGTCGTGCCCATTCTGCGGGTGCGCGGCTGCCTACTATGGTGCGGCCGTCCGCTGCACCAGCTTCAAGTGCAACGCAGGCCTCAGTCCGGATTGGAGCACAAAGACGGTTAGATCTGTCCAGGGCGATCCTGATGAACGCCTGCGCCAGGCGCAGTCAGAGACTGCCGAGCGTTGGAACCGCCGCGAGTCGCAGGCTGCCCCCGCGCAAGAGGGGGGCGAGGTGCCTGAGCGTGTGGGCACCTGCGAGGCATGCTCCAAGGCGATCGTCGATGGCGAGAAATACGCCAGCACGACGGACGGATGTTCGCTGTGCTTCGACTGTGCCCCGATGCTGTCTAACGTGGTGCGCCAAATGGATGAGGCGCTCGAAAACGGCGAAGCAGAAAACTGGTTCGACCTGTCCGAAGACGAACTGCGCGCGGATCGGGAAAGCATGGCCGAAGATATTGCCACGAATGGCGACCGAAAGGCGGTGCACTGATGACCACCCGCGCAGAATACCTCGCAGGCCAGATCGACGCCTGCATGACCGGCGGCAAGCTGTTTACCCGCAAGATGATGGAACAGACGCGCGACGAGCTGCGCCGCCTGAACGCCGAAAACGAACCAATCCGCCAAGCGCGAACGGCTGCGAAGGGATCGAAGCCGCGCGCACGAGGTAGGGATTGACACACATGGTCAGGGGAACAAGCCATTGCGTGCCTAAGTCGGTCAGCGAGCCCTTCATGGACCAGGTCGACTTGACAACGATCGGGACCCTGACCGAACCCCGCGTGACAGTTCGTCAGATTGCCATCGAGGTCTGCTCACACACTGGGAACAGTGTGCACGCCGTCTTCGGGCGCAGCCGCGCCGCGCATGTCTGCAGGGTTCGGGAACTGGTGTGTTACATCGCGCATCGGCGCGGGCTTACCCTGTCACAGATCGGCCGGGCCCTGCGTCGCGATCACAGCACAATCAAGCATGCGATCGATAACGAGGTCCGGCGCCGGGCAGAGGAAAGCACATGAGCAAGTCCCCCCCAACGCCATCCCGCGACAGGAGGTATTGACCAGATGGGAAGACCCCGTGCCGTATCGTCTGCCGACATGTCCCGCACGCTCGATTGCCTGACCCGCGCCGGCATCTCAGTTGGCGAGATCATCGTCGAACCTGGCCGCGTGCGCATCCTGCCGAAGGCACTTGCGCCAGAGACGCTGCCCGTTGATCTTGTGGCCCCTAAGGAATGGCCCAGTGAGTGATGAAATGCGCCTGCAATACCCCGGCCTGCTGCGCGAGGTCCTGCCGTCAGGCACCGTGCGCTGGCGCGTTCGGAAGGCAGGCGACAAACGTGTCCGCGTCCTGCTGAATGCAGGGCCTGAGCATCCACGATTTGGCGAACACTACCACGCAGCGCGAGCGGGCATTCAGCTGCCGCCGGAGGCTGACGCACCGAGCGCTATCAAGGGTTCGGTTGGCTGGCTAGTCGATCTGTACCGCATAGCGATGAAGGACATGCAGGAACAGGGCCACCTGCACAAGGCCACAGCCCACCAGCGCGGTCAGTTTCTGCTATGGCTGGCATCCGAGGTCGGAGAGTACAGCGCAGCCATGCCGCAGTCGCAGCTGATCCTGCTGCGCGACAAGAAGGCCGCGACGCCAGGTGCTGCAGACAACTTCATCAAAGCTGTCCGCGCCATGTATGCATGGGATACTGATCGAGGTCATTGTAAGGCGAACCCGGCCGCGGGCATCGGCAAAATAAACCGCGGCACCGGCGCGACGGCATGGACACCAGATGATCTACTAAAGTACCGGGAGCGGCACCCAGAGGGCACCATGGCCCATCTGGCACTGTCGCTGCTGATGTTCACGGCATGCCGCCTCGGGGACGTCTATCGCCTTGGCCGCACCCACGAGATGCAACGCAACGGCGTTACCTGGTTGGACTGGCAACCCGAGAAGCGGGGCAGTTCGCGCGTCCGGATACCGATGCTGTCGCCGCTCCAGGCCGCCATCCGGGCGCAAACCATCATCGGGCCGACGTATCTGCTCACAGAGCATGGCAAGCCGTTTGCCAGCAAGAACGCCTTTGGCAACAAGTTTGCAGACTGGACCCGCCAAGCCGGTCTTGCAGGGTTATCCGCGCATGGCATCAGGAAATCCGCTGGCGAACTGTTGGCGATGAATGGGGCCAGCCAGTACGAAGTCATGAGTGTACACGGCCACTCGAATGCGAAGACGAGCGAGATCTACACCGCCGGCGCGGATCGCGATCGACTGGCGGATCTGGCCATGCAGCGCATGACCGGAATTGACTGGTAAAACGTGGGACACCGGCAACCCTAACCGATTGAATCTTATAGAGCGCCATGTCAGGCAGCGTGGGACACTGCCGCGTTGATTTGGCTCATTTTTCGGCGTGTTGGATAGTCCTGCCGGGCCTACCATCCCCACACCGCCGACCGATCCCACGCATGGACGTCCTCCGCGCTGCGAGGTTGCGGAACCAGCGTCTCGCAAGGATCGGCGTGAATCGTCCCAAGCTGAAATTATCCTGCCAAATCCGAACCAATCCGCGAAGAGCGTGTTGATCGCGCGTTCGTGAGCGGTTGGGGGATGGATGAGTTTGGTGACACGGGTGATGGTTCTGGGCGGGTCAGGGACGGGAAAGTCCTGGCTGGCGATGCGGCTGGCCGCGTTGGCCGGCCTGCCCGCGTACCACATGGATCAGCTGAGCTGGATGCCGGGCTTTGTCCATCGTAGCACCGGCGAGCTTGATGCCCTGACGCGCGAGATCCATGCACAGGAGCACTGGATCATCGAGGGCGGTCATTACGAGACGATGCATGAGCGCGCCGCCCGTGCCCATCTTCTGATCTGGGTTGATCCGTCCAGCCCGGTGCAGGTCGCCCGCGTCGCGTGGCGGTCGCTGCGTTATCACAACCGCACGCGGCCGGGCATGGGAGAGGGGTGCCGCGAGACGTTCGGCTGGCACACGCTGGGTGCCATCGCCTATGCCCGTACCTCGCGGCAGTTTCATCGCGACCGCGCGACCGAGGTCATCGCCGCCGCAGGACCCCGACTGGCGCTTGCGCATATCCGGTCAGGGTGGCAGGCGCGACGGTTCCTGCGCCGCTGCGCGCCCGTGCCGCGCACGCGGGGTTTTCTGCTGCGACCGTAAAGGATGCAGGACGGCCTTCAGCGGGCCGGCCCCACGCTTTCCGGGCTGTCGATCAGCAGGCGGCGTGCCGCCCACCAGCTGGCCGCCGCCATCGCGCCGGCGGTGGCCAGGCACAGCGGCAGCCCACCGACCTGATAGGACAGGCCCGACAGCAGCGTCCCGATCAGGCGGCCCGCCGCGTTCGCCATGTAATAGAACCCGACATCCCGCGTGATCCGCTGTGCCTGACCAAAGGCCAGGATCAGGTATGAATGAACGGACGAATTGACCGCAAAGACGAAGCCGAAGACCAGCAGCCCCAGAACCAGCAGCATCGTCAGCCACGGCGCAGGATCGCCCGCGATCACGACCGCCGCCGCCATCACGAAGGGGATGGGCACCAGCCGACCTGCCCACCGGACCGCGTCCCGGGTGATCTGCGCCTCGGGTCGGCCGGCGCCGCCCAGGATGCGCGGGGCGGCGGCCTGAACCGCACCATAAAGGATGATCCACAGCGCCATGAAACCGCCGACCAGAAAGAAGGCCTCGCGCCGCCCTTCGGCGGTGCCATCGGACAGGACGGCCTGAAAGTAGATCGGGATGCCCACCACGAACCACACGTCGCGCGCACCGAACAGGAACATGCGCGCCAGGGACAGCCGGTTCACGCGGCTGTCCCGCGACCGCCAGCCTGACCATCCTTCGGCCGCCTTTACCCGACCGGGCAGGCCCGCGGGCAGGAACAGGACCACCGCCAGAAGAATCGCGGCCAGCACCGCGGCCATGCCCCAGATCGCCGCCTGGAACCCAGCAAAGGCCAGCAGTGCGGCGCCCAGGAAAAAGCCCAGGCCCTTGACGGCGTTCTTGGACCCGGTCAGCGCAGCCACCCATCGGAACAGCCCGCCATCGGCGGCGGGGGCAAGGACCTTGACCGCCGATTTCGTCGACATCTTGGACAGATCCTTGGCGACACCCGACGCGCCCTGCACCGCCATCACGAACATCACCGATGCCGTGACGCTCCATGCCGGGTCCAGCTGCGCCAGTGTCGCCAAGGCCGCGATCTGGATGCCCAGGCCCGCGTACAGGGTCGCCGCCAGCCCGAACCTGGCCGCCAGCCAGCCCGCGGCCAGGTTCGTGACGATCCCCGCAGCCTCGTACAGCAGGAACAGCCATGCCAGCTGGACCGGGGAAAAGCCCAGTCCGTTGAAGTGCAGCAGCACCAGCATGCGCAGCGCGCCGTCCGACAGCATGAACGCCCAATAGGCCGCCGTCACCGCGGCATAGGCGCGGACCGGGTTCATGCCATCCGTCCCGCGACCATGCGCGCGACATCGACCAGCCGGCAGGCATAGCCCCATTCGTTGTCGTACCAGGCATAGATTTTGACCTGCGTCCCGTTCACGACCATCGTCGATCCCGCGTCGATGATCGCGCTGCGCGGATCGTTGACATAGTCGGTCGACACCAGCGGCCGCGTCTCATAGCCCAGGATGCCGTCCAGCGGTCCCGCCGCGGCGGCGGCGAACAGGGCGTTGACCTCCTCCACGCTTGTCGGACGCTCGACCTCGAACACGCAGTCGGTCAGCGAGGCGTTCAGCAGCGGCACCCGGACCGCGTGGCCGTTCAGCCGACCCTTCAGTTCGGGATAGATCAGCGTGATCGCCGTGGCGCTGCCGGTCGTCGTGGGAATGAGGTTCATCAGCGCCGAGCGCGCGCGGCGCATGTCCTTGGCCGGTCGGTCGACGATGGTCTGCGTGTTGGTGACGTCATGGATCGTGGTGATCGACCCGTGGCGGATGCCCAGGGCCTCGTGGACGACCTTGACCACCGGGGCCAGGCAGTTCGTCGTGCAGCTGGCCGCCGTCACGATCCGCTGGCTGCCGTCATAGAGGTGATGGTTCACGCCATAGACCAGGTTCAACGCCCCGCCATCCTTGACCGGTGCGCTGACCACGACACGCGCCACGCCGGCATCGAAATAGGGCGCGATCCGGTCCGCGGTCTTGAACACGCCCGTCGCGTCGATCACCAGGTCGACCTCCAGGTCACGCAGCGGCAGGGCGTCGATGGTCCGGTGATGCGTCAGCGGGATGCGGTGGCCATCCAGGACCAACGCTGCGCCGTCTGCCGCGACGGGCTTGGGCCAGCGGCCGTGAACGCTGTCGAATTCCATCAGCAGGGCGTGCTGATCGGCATCGCCCGCCGCGTCGTTCAGCAGGACGATCCGGTCCCCCAGGCCCAGGTCGAACATCCGGCGCAGGGCCAGCTTTCCGATGCGGCCCAGGCCATTCAGTGCGATTCGGGTCATGGGTTCAGTCCTTGGCAAGTTCGCGGGCATCAATCTGATCAACCCGGTTCTGAAGCGAGATTCGGTCCAGGCTGGCCACCGGCAGGGCGGCAAAGGCTTCGATCCGGCGGCGCAGGGCGGCATAGGTCCGGGCAAAGACCAGCGCCCGTTCGGCGTCCGTCCCCTGCGCCTTGACCGGGTCGGGCAGTCCCCAATGCCCGGTGATCGGCTGGCCGGGCCAAGGGGGGCATTCCTCGGCCGCGGAGGTGTCGCAGACGGTGAAGACGAAATCCATCCTGGGGGCGTCGGGTGACTGGAACTCGGACAGATGCTTGGACCGCAGGGTGGTCGTGTCGTGGCCGTTGCGGTCCAGCACCTGCAGCGCAAGGGGGTTCGGATGCGTTCCCGCCCGGGTGCCTGCCGAATGGGCGATGAACCGATTGCCGCCCAGATCGCGCAGCAGCGCCTCGGCATAGAGCGATCGGGCGGAATTGCCTGAACAGATGAACAGGACATGGAAACCGGTATGCGTCACGGTCGGCTCCTTGGATTGTGGGATGCTGGTCAGAACGTCCGGGCGCGCGCGGCCAAGGTCCATTGCCAGATAGCCCAGCAGGCGGCCCGTCGCATCGACATCGATCGAATAGAGCAGCGACCGCCCCTGTCGCCGCACGGCGACTAGCCCGCATCCCGTCAGGTCGGACAGATAGTGCGACAGGGTGTTCGGCTTCAGCCCCAGCGCCTGCGCGATCTCGGTCGGGCGGACGGCGCGGGGGGCAAAACGCATCAGAAGTCGGGCGACGGCAAGGCGCCCGGGATGGCCAAGGGTGGCAAAGGCGTGGGCGGCACGGTCATGTTCCATGATTCCCGAATAATGGAATAATAACCCCGGCGCCAGTGAAGCTTTCATGACAGGACCGCGTCACCGGGCCGACAGCAGATACCCGAATCCGCGCTGGTTGTGGATCATCCGCTCATCACCGTCCTGATCCAGCTTCTTGCGCAGATAGGCGATATAGACCTCGACGATGTTGGTCTGCGGGTCGAAATTGTATCCCCAGACACCCTTCAGGATGTCCACGCGCGACTGAACCTTGTCGGGACGCTCTGCCAGAAACCGCAGCAGCGAGAACTCGGTCGCGGTCAGGTCCAGGTCGCGGTCGCGTCGCGTCGCGGTCTTGGTGTCCAGGTCCAGGCACAGATCGCCGATGACGATGCGGGACGGGCGGTCCTCGCGCGCAGGCGCACGGCGCAGCAGGACCGCGATGCGGGCCAGCAGTTCCTCGAAGGCGAAGGGCTTGGTCATGTAGTCGTCGGCCCCTGCCCCCAGCCCCTCCAGCTTCTCGGCCAGCGCGTCCTTGGCGGTCAGCATCAGGATCATCACGTCATGGCCCGCCGCGCGGATCTCCTGGCACAGGTCGGCGCCGTCGCCGTCGGGCAGCATCCGGTCCAGCACGACCAGGTCATAGCCCCCGTCCCGCAACCGCTGGTCCAGCCCCGCCGCGCAGTCGGCCAGATCGACGTGATAGCCCTCGGCCGTCAGGCCACCGGCCAGCAGGGCGGCGATCTCGGTGTCGTCCTCGACCACCAGGACGCGATCGGGGCTCATGCGACGGCCCTGCGTGCCAACGGCATGGTGATCTCGACCACGGCGCCGCGGCCAGGCGCGCTGTCGATGCGGATGGCGCCGTCATGCTGGTCGACGATCCATTTCGCGATGGACAGCCCAAGGCCCAACCCGCGACCCGACCGCGGCCGCGACGGGCGCGCGCTGTAGAAGCGGGTGAAGGCGCTGCCCAGTTCGTCGCCCGTAAAGCCCGGCCCCTGGTCGCGCACGCGGATATGGGCGTGATCCTGTGACTGCGCCAGCTCCAGGCTGACGGTGGTGTCGGCGGGCGCCAAGCGGATCGCGTTGTCCAGCGCGATCAGCACGGCCTGACGCAGGCGGTCGGGGTCGCCGCGCACCTCGACCGGTTCGCTGGGCTGGCTGGGACGGATGCGCACGCCGGGGCGCATCGCCATGTTCTGGCCGTCCAGCAACACGTCACCCACGATGTCCTGCAGCACGACACGCGTGCGGTTGACCATGATCGAGCCCGATTCCGACCGCGCCAGGAACAGCAGGTCATCGATCAGCCGCCCGATCTGGTCGGTCTTGCGGACGATCTCGGACAGCACCTGCTGCAGGGTGGCGGCATCGGCGTCGGGGGKGCGGATCGCCATCTCGGCTTGGCCGCGCAGGATCGTCAGCGGCGTGCGCAGCTCGTGGCTGATATCGGCGAAGAAGTTCGCGCGGCTGGCATCGACCGACCGCAGCCGATCGTTGCTGGCCACCAGCGCCTCCGACCGTTCGCGCAGTTCGCGGGTGCGCTCCTCGACCTGCTGGGACAGCGTGGACTGCGCCTGCAGCAGGCTGTCGCGCTGGTCGCGGATCTGTCCGGTCATCTGGTTGAAGCGGCGCGACAGGTTGCCCAGCTCGTCGGGCGACGGATTGTCGATCACATGCGTCAGATCGCCCCGCCCGACTGCCTCGGCCCCCGCGTAGAGCGCCGAGACGGGGCGCAGGATCGCGCGGTTCATCATCACGATGTTCGCGACGCCCAAGACCGCCACGACCACGATCAGCCCGATGGCCAGATCGACGGCGCGCTCCGACAGGCGGGACGAACTGGCCAGCGCCTCGGCAACCTCGGCACGTTCGCGCACCGTCGCCTCCTCGACCAGCTCCAGCAGCACCTGCCCCAGCTGGTGATAGATGCGCGTGTTGAACACCTGCAGCGCCTCTGCGCGCCGACCCGCCTGCAGGTGATCCTGGATCAGCAGGCGCGACTGGTCGATCTCCTGCACCTTGATCTCCATCTGGGCGACGCGGTCCAGTCCGCCCCAGGTCGCATCGGGCTCTCCGGCCAGCGCATGCTCCTCGCGGATCAGGTCGCGCTGGCGCTGCAGCCCGGACAGCAGCGAATCGCGCGCCTCGCGGATCTCGGCGTCCTGGTCCCCGGCGACGAACAGTTCTGCGATCTGAGCGGACAGCTTGTTTGCGTCGACCGCCACCAGGTTGATGTTGCGCAGCTGCGCATAGGATGTCTGAAGCTGCCGCCGGTCCTCGCGCGTCAGGCCCAGCCCGATGATGATCGCCAGACACACAAGCGTGACCGTGACTAGGCCGGCCAAATGACTGAGCATGATTTTCGTGCGGATTCTCATGGCTTTGCGTTCCCGGCCGGTGGCGGCACGGTGCCGCCTGAGACGGCAGACTAGCGCAACTTCGCAGCCGTAAAAACGCCGATGCGCGGCTCTAATGATCTTCTAATTTGCAGCTTTGGATCGCACGCCAATATTTTGGAAGCACGAAGACGCTGCCGTCCAATCACCTTCGCACACCCAGATCCCGAGGGCCCGATGACCAAGATGAACCCCGCCGATCCGCTGCAATACGCCGCCGCGCTGCGCCGTCAGCGGACCCGCGCGCCGCGGGTGGTCCTGTATTCGCACGACACTCTGGGCTTTGGTCATCTGCGGCGCAACATGCTGCTGGCGCAGGCGATCCGCGACTGCGGTCACGACCCCGAGGTGCTGCTGGTGGCCGGCATGCGCGAGGCCGGGGCATTCGCCCTGCCCGCGGGCGTCGACTGCCTGACGCTGCCGGCCTATGCCAAGGCCTCCGACGGCACCTATCATGCCCGCGACCTGGGCATCGGGGTCGACGCGCTGTGCGACATCCGCGCGGCGACGATCCGGGCCGCCGTCAAGAACTTTCAGCCCGACCTGATGATCGTCGACAACGTGCCCCGCGGTGCCCAGTACGAGCTGGGCCCGACCCTGCGCGCACTGAAGCGGTCGGGCCGCACGCGAATCGTGCTGGGGCTGCGCGACATCATCGACCGGCCGTCCGTCATGCGACAGCAATGGCTGCGCCAGCGCAACTTCGAGGCGCTGCAAGATCATTACGACGACATCTGGGTCTATGGCGACCCGGCGTTCTTTCCCACGGCCGACGAATACGGGCTGGGCCCCGAACTGTCCGCCCGCGTGACCTATACCGGCTATCTGGACCAGCGGGCGCGCCTGTCGCCCGATGCGCAGGGGGCCGACCCGCTGCAGGTGACGGGGGGCGATGCGCGCCCGTTCGTTTTGTGCCAGGTGGGCGGCGGGCGCGACGGGGTGGCCCTGTGCACGGCCTTCGCCGCGGCGCCCATGCCCGCGGGCCATCAGGGCATCCTGATCACTGGCACGCAGATGCCGCCCGAGGCACGGGCTCGCGTGGCGGCGCTGGCGCAGGGCCGGACCGACCTGACCGTGGTCGATTTCGTGGCCGAACCGGTGGGGCTGGCCGCGCGCGCGGCGACGCTTGTGGCGATGTGCGGCTACAACACCGCCTGCGAGATGATGTCGTTCGGCCTGCCGTCGCTGGTGGTCCCGCGGGTCCGGCCGCGCACCGAACAACTGATCCGCGCGCAGCGCATGCAGGATCGCGGCATCGCCAACATGATTCATCCCGATGTGCTGTCGCCCGCCGCCATCGGCGACTGGCTGGGCCGCGCGGTGACCCGGCAGGCGGGACCCCGTGGCGTGGACCTGGACGGGCTGTCGCGCGTCACCGCGATGGCCACGCGGATGCTGGCCCCCCGCAAATCCCTGCGCCGCCTGGCCTGAAGACCCGACACAAGGAACCGTCCTCCCATGTCCGCACCCAAGATCGGCTATGTCCTGAAGCGCTATCCCCGCTATTCCGAGACGTTCATCGTCAACGAGATCCTGGCGCACGAGGCCGCGGGCCAGCCGATCGAGATCTTCTCGCTGCGCCCGGTCGAGGAGACGCACTTTCAGGACAACCTGGGCAAGGTCCGCGCACCCGTCACCCGACTGACCGAACGGCTGAAGAACCCGGACGCGTTCTGGCGGCTGATGATGCGCGCCCGGGCCGGGCTGCCCGCGGCGTCATGGACCCTGCTGGGCCAGATGAAGAACAGCAGCGGCCAGGATGTCGCGCAGGCGCTGGAGCTGGCGCTGGCCTGCCGCGAACGCGGGGTGGCGCATCTGCACGCGCATTTCGGCACCGTGTCCACGACGGTGGCGCGGCTGGCGGCACAGCTGGCGGGGATCGGCTATACCTTCACGGCGCATGCCAAGGACATCTATTTCGACTACGAGGAGAACATCCGCCTGGACGAGAAGCTGCGCGACGCGGCCCATGTCGTCACCGTGTCGGACTACAATGTCGGCTATCTGGAACAGCGCTTTGGCCAGGACGCGACCAATGTCAGCCGCATCTACAACGGCCTGGACCTGGACCGTTTCGCCCATCAGCACCCCGCACCCGATGCGACCGACATCCTGGCGGTCGGACGCCTGGTCGAGAAGAAGGGGTTCCATATCCTGATCGAGGCCGTGCGCCTGCTGCGCGATCAGGGCCGCAGCGTGCGTTGCACCATCGTGGGCGGCGGGGACGAGGCGTCCTATCTGGCGGCCCAGATCGCCGCCGCCGACCTGGGCGATGCGGTCACCCTCGCGGGCCCGCGTCCGCAATCCGAGGTGATCGCGATGATGCGCCAGGCTGCCGTCTTCGCCTGCCCCTGCGTGGTGGGCCACGACGGCAACCGCGACGGCCTGCCCACCGTCCTGCTGGAGGCGATGGCTCTGGGAACGCCCTGCGTCTCGACCGCCGTCACCGGCATCCCGGAACTGGTCCGCGACGGGCAGACCGGGTTCTGCGTCCCCGAAGGCGACCCCCAGGCGCTGGCCACGGCGCTTGCGCGGATGCTGGACGATGCGGACCTGCGGCAGCGGTTCTCGACCGCGGGACGCGCGTTGATCGCGCAGGAATTCGACCAGCACGTCAACGCCGCGCGGCTTCGCGCCATCTGGCACGACGCCATCGCGGGCACCGACCTTCCCCAGCAGAGGTCCGCGTGATGCACGTCGCCTATGTCACCACCGATCCTGGCATTCCGCCCTTCGGCACCAAGGGTGCGTCGATCCATGTGCAATCCGTGCTGCGGGTGCTGCTGGCGATGGGCCACCGGGTGACGCTGTTCTCTCCGTGCCTGGCGGTGGCGCCCGCGGCGGAGTTCGCGACTGTCGCGCTGCACCCCCTGCCCGGGGCGCCGCGTGGCGACGACGCGGAAGCGCGTGCCGCTTGGGCGTTGGCGCTGAACGAGACGGTCGCCGCGGCGCTGACGCAGGCGGGGCCGTTCGACTTGGTCTATGAACGCCACGCGTTGTTCGCGCATGGGGCGATGGAATGGGCTAGTCGCGGCGGCGTACCCTCTGCCCTGGAACTGAACGCCCCCCTGATCGCCGAGCAGACCCGTCACCGCCACATGGTCCGCCAGTCGGACGCCCAAGCCAGCGCCCGCCGGGCTTTCGGGGCCGCCCGTCTGGTCGCGGCGGTGTCGGCGGTGGCGGCGGATTACGCCCGCGACCTGGGTGCCCTGCCCGACCGGGTGGCGGTCATCCCCAACGGCGTCGATGCGGCACGTTTCGACGGCAGCCCTGCGCCGGATGGGCCGTTCACCGTGGGCTTCGTCGGCACGCTGAAGCCTTGGCACGACACCGCGACCCTGGTCGATGCCTTTGCCCTGCTGCGACGGGGGCCCGTTCCCGATGCGCGCCTGCTGATCGTGGGTGACGGGCCGCAACGGGCGGCGATCCTGGACCGGTTGGACCAGCTTTCCCTGTCGGACGCGGCCCACTTGACGGGGGCGGTCCAGCCCGACCAGATCCCCGGCTGGCTGGCGCGGATGCATGTCGCGACGGCCCCCTATCGGGGCGATCAGCCGTTCTATTTCTCTCCGCTGAAGCTCTATGAATACATGGCTGCGGGGCTGCCAGTGGTGGCCAGCGACGTGGGCGATCTGGCCCAGGTGCTGGACCGGGGCCGACTTGGCGCCACCGTGGTACCGGATGATCCGGACGCCCTGGCCGCGGCCCTTGCGGGTCTGGCCCGCGATCCCGCGGCGGCCACCGCGATGGGCGCACGCGCCCGCGCCGAGGTTCTGGCCCATCACGGGTGGGACCGCATCGTGTCCCGCATCATCGCCCGTGCCGGCGCCGCAGGACAGGAGGCCGCGTGATGTCACGATCGCGTCCCGAGACGCTGACGGAATCGCTGCCGGGCCTGCGCCGCGTGCTGCATCGGTTTGCCCCCTATCTGCGCCCGCATCGGGCGGTGCTGGCGGGGGCGACCACCGCGCTGGTCAGCGCGACGCTGATGCGACTGCTGGAACCCTGGCCGCTGAAATTCGTCATCGACCGCGTGGTGCCATCCGGCACGGCGGGAACAGGCGGATCGGGGGTCGCGGCGGTGGATACGCTGGACTCCATGACGCTTCTGGCGCTGTGCGCGGTTGGCTTGGTGGGCATCATCGGGCTGCGCGCGCTGTTCCAGTACCTGGCGACCATCGGCTTTGCGATCGTCGGCAACCGGGTGCTGACCCAGGTCCGCGGCGACCTGTTCCGGCACCTGCAGGGACTGTCGCTTGGCTTTCACACCCGGTCCAAGGCGGGCGATTTGACCATGCGCCTGATCGGCGACGTGGCCATGCTCAAGGAGACTGCCGTCATTGCCGCCCTGCCGCTGGCCGCGAACGTGCTGGTCCTGCTGGGCATGGTCGCCGTGATGATGGTGCTGGACTGGCAGCTGGCGTTGATCGCGCTGATTCCGCTGCCGGTTCTGTGGTTCGCGTCCATCCGCGCAGGAAAGAAGATCCAGGCCGCCAGCCGGAAGCAGCGCAAGGTCGAGGGCCAGATGGCCGCCACCGCGGCCGAGGCGATGTCCTCCATGCGCACGGTTCAGGCCCTGTCGATCGAGGATCGCGCGGCCGACACCTTCTCCGGTGCGAACGGCACCAGCATGGCGGGCGACGTGCGGGCCAAGCGCATCGCGGCGGGGCTGGAACGGCTGGTCGACCTGCTGGTCGCCTGCGCCATCGCGCTGGTTCTTTATTTCGGCACGTTGCAGGTGCTGCGCGGGCGGCTGACGCCGGGCGACCTGCTGGTCTTCATCACCTATCTCAAGGCGACGTTCCGGCCCATCCGGGGCTATGCCAAATACGCGTCCCGTCTGGCCAAGGCCAGCGCCGCGGGCGAGCGGGTCGTCCAGCTGCTGGACGAGGTGCCCGAGATCCGCGACCGCGCCGATGCCGTGGCCGCCCCCGCCTATGCCGGGCGGATCACATTCGACGGCCTGACCTTCGGCTATGGCGGGTGTCGGCCCACGCTGGACGGGCTGACGCTGGACATTCCGGCGGGCACGAACGTGGCGCTGACCGGGCCGTCCGGGGCGGGCAAGTCCACGTTGGCCGGACTGCTTCTGCGCCTTTACGATCCGTCGGGCGGGCGCATCCTGATCGACGGGCAGGACATCCGCGACGTGACGATGACCAGCCTGCGCCGCCAGATCGGCTTTGTTCCACAGGAGACGGTCCTGTTCAGCGGCACGTTGGCCGACAACATCGCCTTGGGCGCCGGCCGCGACGTCACCCGGGACGAGATCGAGGCCGCAGCCCGGCTGGCCAATGCGCATGACTTCATCGCGGCCCTGCCCGACGGCTATGACGCCCAGGTCGCGGAACGCGGCGCCACCCTGTCCGCGGGTCAGCGCCAGCGCATCGCCATCGCCCGCGCCGCCCTGCGCCGCTGTCCGGTGCTGGTCCTGGACGAGCCCACGACCGGCTTGGACAGCAGCAACGAGGCCACCGTGTCCGAGGCGATCTGGCGCCTGGCCAAGGGCCGCACCAGCCTGCTGATCACCCACGACCTGTCCCAGGCCGCCCGCGCGGACCGCATCATGTTCCTGGAGGCGGGCCGGGTGGCCGAACAGGGCAGCCATGCCGACCTGCTGGCGCGCGGGGGACGCTATGCCCGTCTGTGGGCGCTGCAGGGTCGTGGTCAGGATGGGGGGGCGCTGCATGCTGTCGCCGGCTGATCGCGCGATCTGCGACCGTGATCCGGCGCTGGTCGGTCTGCCGCTGATGCTGGACGCGCAGGCGATGGCGGCGGCCTCGGGCCGTGACGCCTTGCAGCCGGCCTATCTGCGCTACAAACCCGGGGTCAGCTGCGTCGCGTCGTTCCTGTCCGCGGACGGAGAGGCG
Source organism: Paracoccus sp. 08 (assembly GCF_024105395.1). Lineage (NCBI taxonomy): Bacteria > Pseudomonadati > Pseudomonadota > Alphaproteobacteria > Rhodobacterales > Paracoccaceae > Paracoccus > Paracoccus sp. 08. The sequence continues at coordinate 16,979 of NZ_WEKR01000026.1, forward strand.
CTGGCCGCCTATGCCTATGCCCCCGATCGGTATGCCGAGGAAAGCCGCCGGTCCCGTTGGCGCGACAACCCCGATGTCGTGATGCTGCCCGACCGCGGCGTGATCGTCATCCCGGCGCGGCTGGACCGTCATCTGCGCAGCCTTGCGCGGTTCCTGGACCCTGCACGGCGACAGGACGCCCTGCGGCGCGTGACCGGTGTGCAGCCGCATCTGGCCGCGGGCGACCTGATCCTGCTGCGCTACAAGCCGGGGCGACGGCTGGTGGCCCGCCTCGACCTTGACGGCCAGCCGCGAGGGGTTCTGAAGATCATGGCCGGGGCGGGCTTTGACCAGGCGCTTGTCGGCGCGACTGCGGCCATGGCGCATGGGCAGGCCGCCCTGCTGGGGGCCGACAGCGGCTTGCGCGCGATGATGACCGCGTGGGTGCCGGGCCGCCCCGTCTGCCCGCAGATGACCGGTCACGCGCCCGACGCGGACGCCTGCACGCGGATCGGCGCGGCCCTGGCTGCGCTGCATGTCGATCCGTTCCGACCCGCCGCCGCATGGACCGCCCCGGCCGATGCAAGGTCGGTCCTGACCGCCGCCGCCGATCTTGCGCCGCTGGATGCCGACCTGAGCGTCCTGGCCCATGACATCGCGACCGATCTGGCCGACCGGCTGGCCCAGGCCACGTTCGATCCGGTGATGGTGCACGGCGATTTCAGCGCGGATCAGGTGGTGATGGGGGCCGATGGTCCGGTCATCCTGGACTGGGACAACGCCGGCTGCGGCGATCCGGCCCGCGATCTGGGCAGCTTCCTGGCCCGGATCGATGCGCAGGTGCTGGACGGCATCCTGTCGCGCGTCCAGGCCGATGCCATAGCGGGCGCGGTCCTGGGCGGCTATGGCGACGGGCCCGTCACGCTGCCCCTCCACCATGCCCGCGCCCTGATGTTGCTGGTGACCGAGGGGTTTCGTGCCCGCCATCCCGACTGGCCTGCGCGCGCGCGGACCCTCTTGGACCGTGCGGCCCAGGTCATGCGCGGCGCATCCGCGGACCCCGCCATGCCGCAGCTGGACGCCGCCCTGGACCCAGACCAAGCGCGGCCCGCGCTGCAGACGGCGACGGGGCTTGATCTCACGAGCCGCCCCCAACTCCTCCGCCACAAGCCGGGCCGCAGGGCACTGGTCCGCTATCCGACTGGCGGGGCGACCACGGCCATCCTGGGCAAGCTGCGTGCCAAGGGGACGGACGGCCGCATGCCCGCCATCCACGATGCCCTGCGCGGTGCCGGTCTGGACGGTCAGGCACCGCACGGGGCGGGTGTCCCGCGCGCCCGCGGCATTGTCGACACGATGCGGATGTGGTTGCAGGACGAGGTGCCCGGCCGCCCCCTGACCCCGACGGATGTCGCGGCGATGGCGCGAACCGGGATGGCGCTGGCCCATCTGCACAACGTGCCGCCCGTCACCGACCGCCGCTGGACCCACGCGGACGAGCTGTCGGTCCTGGATCGCGCCCTGAACCAGGCGGCAGAGCTGTTGCCCGCGCGAAAGGCGGAACTGCGGCGCATCCTGCACGCCGCCAGGGATCGGATGGGCCGGCTTTGCGACGACCAGCATTGCGGCATCCACCGCGATTTCTATTTCGACCAGGTGCTGATCGCCGATGCGCAGGTCTGGCTGGTCGATCTGGACCTCTACGCGGTGGGCGACCCGGCGGTGGACCTGGGCAATTTCCTGGCGCATCTGGACGAATACGCCCTGCGGACCACGGGCGACGTCGGCGCACTGAGCGCATCGGCCCGGGCCTTCCTGGACGGCTATGCCGGCATCCGCCCCCTGCCCTGCCCCCGGCGCACCGCAACCATGCGTACGCTGTCGCTGGCCCGCCACATCCGCATCAGCCTTCGTTTCGATGATCGCAGGCACATCACGGACGCGCTGATCGAGCAGTCCCTCAGAGCCTGCGCCACCCACCACCAGCCAACCTGATTCCCAAGAGAGAACTTGCGCATGGACCGTATCGGCCCCCCGCTGATTGCCGCGACCCTGTCCCTTCCCGTCCCGGCCCTGGCCGATCCGCCCGCGATCGAGTTCCGTCGGTCGCTGCAGCTGGACTTGGCCTATGAACGGCAGACGGATAATGGCGACCGGGACCGTGAGGGGGCCGTCAGCCCGCTGTTCCGCCTGATCGGCGAGGTCGCGTCAGAGGAAACATGGTCCGGTTTCTTCGAATTCGACGTCTTCTCCGAACGGGTCTGGGAACGCGGAGAGCCGCGCAGCACGACCAACACCGCGCGCGTCAATCAGGCCTATCTGCAGTATGACGACGGCTTTCGCATTCGCGCCGGGCGGTGGCTGTACCGCGACGAACGTGAATGGCTGATCGACGAGAACATCGACGGTATCATGGCCCGCTTCGACGCAGGTCCGGTACGCGTCGACGCGCTGGCAGGCCGCGTGGGCTGGCTGCCCCGCACCCTGTTCGAGCCGGGGTCGCGCGGCGACCGCATCGCCTATTACGGCCTGCTTGCGCAGATGGAACCAGTTGATGACCGCTTTGTCGAGGCCTTCGCCATCCTTGGCGACGACCGCGAGAGGGGCGCCGGAGAGCAGCTGTCCCTGGGCCTGCGGTCCTGGGGAGAGTTGGGCGACGGCCTGACCTATTGGGCGGATGCGGGGCTGTCGCGCGGATCGGACGACGACCGCCGCCTGAAGGGATACGGGTTCGACATCGGCGCAACCCGCCTGTGGGAGGATCACGACCTGCAGCCGCGCGTGACGGTGGCCTTTGCCCAAGGCAGCGGCGACGGCGACCCCGACGACGGCACCGACCGCGCCTATCGCCAGACCGGGCTGCAGTCGAACGAGGCGCGTCTGGGCGGGTTCGCCAAGCTGAAATACTATGGCGAGGCGCTTGATCCCGATCTGAGCGACATCCGCATCGCGACCGCCGGCGTCGGCCTGACCGCAAACGACGCGGTATCGGTCGATCTGCTGTACCACCACTATCGCCGCGTGTCGGTGACACAGGGACAGGACAGCCACCTGGGCGACGCGCTGGACTTGGTTCTGGGCCTCCGCCCGACCGATGCACTGGAGATCGACGCGGCGATCGGCTGGTTCGCCGGGGGGTCCGACGCGGCCGACCCCGACCGCGGCATGGCTGCCCGGATCGAGATGGAATACGCGTTCTGACGCGCCTGCCAGCGAGCATGCAGGGCCGGGAAAGTTTTCGCGGAACGGAGCGAGCAGGCGGGCCGTTGATGCGGGAGCTGCGAAAACAGGCAATCGCGCGGACCGGACGACGCGTGACCGTGCGCCTGCCCAAGCAAGGACAAAGCGAATGACCAAGATCGTGTACGAGATCGTCGAGCATGACGGTGGCTGGGCCTACAAGCTGGACGACGTGTTCTCGGAAACATATCCCACAAAGGAACAGGCGACCGCCGCCGCCAACGACGTCGCCGCGCGGCAACAGTTGAGCGGCGAGTCGGAAGTCGTCCAGTATCAGGACGAAAAGGGCACCTGGCGCGAGGAGGACGTCTCGGGCGACGACCGCCCCGAGGTCGACGTCCGCGACGGCGCGAAATAAGCAGGATAAGCCTTAGAGTTGACAGCGTCGGCACAACTCCCTGTGCCGACGCTGATATTTCCGTCGCCGCAACACCGCCACCCTGCGACGCCCTCGTTGAGGAGCGCTAAAGTTGACTATTTCCGTTGCCGACCTGATCCGGCGGTGCTATCGGCCCCGCAACGTCATACACGATCAGGCAGCAGACCATGCACCAGCCCCCCCGATTCATTCTTGCGGCCTTGGCCTGTCTTGCAGCGCCCGCGACGCTGTGGGCCGAACCGACGCAGTATCCGCTGACGCTGGAGAACTGCGGCATTGAGATCACCATTGAGCAGGCGCCGCAGAATGCCGTGGCCTTGGGACAGAACAGCGCCGAGATCCTGCTGATGCTGGGGCTGCAGGACAGGTTGGCCGCGTCGGCCTTCTGGCCCACCAAGGTGCTGCCCGAGCTGGAAAGGGCGAATGCCGCCGTCGAGATCCTGACCGTCGAACAGCCCACGCTGGAAGGGATCCTGACCAAGGAGCCGGACTTCGTGGCGGCGCAGCTGCCCCTGCTGCTGGGCGATGACAGCAAGGTCGCCAAACGACAGGACTTTGCCGATCTGGGCATTCCCAGCTATCTGTCGCCCGGCATCTGCAACACCCGCGACGACGCCGGCGACATCTATGGCAGCCGTGATCAGCTGTGGAACATGGATCTTCTGTACCAGGAGATCGACGAGCTGTCGCGCATCTTCGACGTGGCCGATCGCGGGCAGGCGCTGATCGCCGACTTCCGCAAGCGTGAGGCCGATTTGCGTGCGCGGTTTGACCGCGACGACGACACGACCTTCCTGTTCTGGTTCTCAAGCCCCTCGGCCGGAGAGGACGCCTATCTGGGCGGCAAGAACGGTGCATCGGGCTTCATCGCCGACCTGCTGGGCGGCCGCAACGCGATCACGACCGAGGCGGAATGGCCGACCGTCGGGTGGGAGGGCATCATCGCCGCCGATCCGACCTACATCGTCGCAGCATCGCTGGACCGCGACCGGTGGGACCTGGACCGCGCCGACAACAAGATCGCGTTCCTGGAAAGCGACCCCTCGGTCAGCCAGATGCCCGCGGTGCAGCAGGGCCACATCCTGACCATGAACGGCGCGGCGATGAACCCGACGATCCGCACCATCTATGGCGCCGAGGAGCTGGCCCGTCAGCTGGACGCGCTGCAGGGGAAATGAGCGTTTCGGCCCATCGCGGCAGGGGCGGTTTCGCCGCCCTGCTGATGATCGCGACCGCGGCCCTGACGGTCGCGGTGGCCTTGGCCGTCAGCATTGGAGAGATGCGGATCCCGCTGGCGACCGTCGGCCTGTCGGCCACCAACCACCTGGGCTGGACCGATGCCCAGATCAGCCGCATCCAGGACAGCGTGATCTGGGACCTGCGTCTCAGCCGGGCGCTGGTCGCGGCGCTGTGCGGGGCGGGATTGGCGATCTGCGGTGCGATCCTGCAATCGCTGCTGCGCAATACCTTGGCCGAACCCTATGTGCTGGGCGTGTCCGCGGGTGCGTCGACGGGGGCCGTGGCGGTGATCATCCTGGGCGTCGGCGCGGGCACCGTGTCGCTGTCGGCCGGAGCCTTTGCCGGGGCGCTGGCGGCCTTTGCCTTCGTGGCGCTGCTGTCGGACGGCGGGCGCGGCGGGCCGGATCGCACGATCCTGGCCGGGGTCGCGGCTGCACAGCTGTTCAACGCGCTGACTGCCTATGTCGTCACCACCTCGGGCAACGCGCAGCAGGCGCGCGACGTGATGTTCTGGCTGCTGGGCAGCCTTGGCGGCGTGCGCTGGCCGGAATTCCAGCTGCTGGCCGTGGTGATGCTGATCGGGCTTGTCGTCTGCATCTGGTATGCACACGCGCTGGATGCCTTCACCTTCGGCGACGACGCGGCCGCATCCATGGGGATCGCGGTGGGCCGGGTGCGGATCGTCCTGTTCGCGACGACGGCGTTGATCACCGCGACCATCGTCAGCATGGTCGGATCCATCGGCTTTGTCGGGCTGGTCGTCCCCCACGCGGTGCGGTTCCTGATCGGGCCGGGACACATGCGTCTGCTGCCCGCCTGCGCGGTGGTCGGCGCGGTCTTCATGGTCCTGGCCGACATCGTCTCGCGCAGCGTGATGACCCAGCAGACCCTGCCCATCGGCATCGTCACCGCGCTGGTGGGCGTCCCGTGCTTTTCACTGATCCTGTACCGCGCGAGGGCCACGGCATGAGCATCGCAGCCACCAACCTGTCCTGGAGCGTCGGGCGCAAGGCGATCCTGCATGACGTGTCGCTGCGCGTTCAGCCGGGCACGATCCTGGGGCTGTTGGGGCCGAACGGGTCGGGCAAGTCCTCTCTGCTGCGGCTGTTGGCGGGGCTGCGGCGGCCGGACCGGGGCCAGGTCACGCTGGATGGACAGGACATCGCGGGAATGCGCCGGCGCGACCTGGCACGGCGCGTGGCTCTGGTCCAGCAGCACGCGCAGACCGAAATGAACGTGACCGTCCAGGAGGTCGTGATGCTGGGACGGACACCCCACCGCGCGCCTCTGGCGGGATGTTCGACGGCCGACATGATCGCGGTCGAACGGGCGCTGGAACAGGTCGACATGACCGCGTTCCGCCATGAAAGCTGGCAGGGCCTGTCGGGCGGCGAGCGTCAGCGCGTCCAGATCGCCCGTGCCCTGGCCCAGCAGCCCCGAGAGCTGTTCCTGGACGAGCCGACCAATCATCTGGACATCCAGCATCAGCTGGACCTGCTGCGGCTGGTTTCCAGACTGGGGCTGACCAGCATCGTGGCGCTGCACGATCTGAACCACGCGGCCATGTTCTGCGACCGCCTGCTGGTGCTTGACCAGGGCCGCGTCGTGGCGGATGGTCCCCCGGCCGAGGTGCTGACGCAGGACCTGTTGGCCGACGTGTTCCGGGTGACATGCGATTTCCATCACGCGCGCGACGGACGGCGTCACATCCTGTTCCAATAAGACCTGTGGTCAGGGCCGACAACCTTGACGGAACAGCATGGCGTCTTTCGCAATTAAGCGTTGAAATTAAGCGATTTTTTGCCGTTCAGCGGGGATAACCGGAACTTGACGTGACACGCGGGCGGGGTCCGTTATGCATCCCACAACGCGTACGACGCCCTGATGGCTGATCAAGGTGCCAGGACGCACGCATCACAGCAAAGGCCCGTGACATGACCCAACGCCGCAGCCAGCTGACAGCCCGCCTTGGGGCGCTGACCATGACCGCCTGCCTAATCGCCGCGCAGGCGGGGGCGCAGGGCAACACGGGGGGCATTCCCACTGCGCAGGACATCTGGCGGCACCTGCCGCCCCTGCCCGGCCAGGCTGCCGCACCCGAACCGCAGCCGGCGCCCGAAGCACCCCCGGCGCCCCGACCCGAGCGGGCGGCACCGGTGGAACCCGCTCCCCGCACTCCGGTCGCCGTCGCGCCACCCAGCCCGCGTGTCGCGGCGCCGGTACCCGTGCCCGTCGCGCCATCACCGGCGCCCGTGCCGGTTCCTGTGCCTGTGCCCGTTGCGCCATCGCCGGTGCCTGTCTCACCTCCCGGTGCACCCGTATTCACACAMCCCCCCGCCACGACAGCCCCCGCGCCGTGGAATGGCATCCCCGCGGCGACACCGTCCTTCGGATCGCGGACATTGGCGCAGGCGCGGGTCGTGATCCACTATCCCGAACGCGGCGGGTTCGAGCGTTCGCAGGAAATCAGCCGCCTTCTGCGCGCCCTGGGCACGGCCGAGGTCGAGACCCGTCCCGTCCGCTACGCAGTCGACCGCCAGAGCATCCGCTATTTTCAGGACGCCGACCGCGAGGTTTCCGGGACCATCGCCGACCTGATCGGCGGGGGTGGCCGGGCGACGGTGGCAGACTTCACCTTCTTCCGCCCCACCCCGCGTGACGGCACGATCGAAATCTGGTTGCCGTGATTGGGGGCGTCTGTATTGGCGCCTCCGGAGAGCGGAATACTCTGGCGTGAAGCCAGGGCGATCGTGACTTGCCTTTCCGGGTGGGCTGGCCTTTCCCCTAAAAAACTGGCCATGAAATCGCCAGCGCCTAATACTGGGCGTCTCGATTGCGCCAGCCTGCCGATCATTTAAAAGCTCAGTATACTTGCAGTTTTCCTGAACGCTCCAGTGGTGCCGAAAGCGACAAGCTCTCCTCCAATATTCGCTACATGGTTGATGGATTATATTCGGATCAACCTTTTGGAGAATATGGCTCAATCATCCATATCGGTAAAAGAAGTGAAATATGCTGTTCTATACTTAAAAGTCCGGGCAAGACTTTCTATTATGCGCATGCGCCACGGCATCAACAGATGCAAAGCCGTTTGCGCTAATAACGCCCAGAAGGGCATTTTAAGATACCAAAAGTATTAACGTGAAGACGTACACTACTTATTGGATATCGTTCGCCAAGTTCCAAGACCATTAAATTACATGAAGTTGATTTATAACAAAAATTCCAAAAAATCACCTTATGGATATTCTAGCATTATCCCTAACAAATCTGTCAGTCATACCATATACACAAGCCCATACTGGTATGATTTAAAAAACTCGGCATTTCAAGCGATCACACGAAAGACTCCTATATAATATATGTGCCGCATGTTGTCCCGAAGCGTCAGTGGACGGTTCAACAGAACTGTTCATCATGGCATCGCCATACCGCCGGACAATACCAACAATTGACATGCACTTTTCAGGGACCTGAGCAGGTGGCCGATGGACCCTCGCGCCATTCTTGTTTACCTTGGTTAACAGAGCATTTCGATTGTGTGGCATCCGTTGCGGTGTGCCTGGACCTCGTGCCTTGGTGGAGAGAGCAGTGGACAACGCCTTTGATACACTGTCCTGCCCCTGCTTCGCGTCGGCACCGGGCCGGCATCAACTGTATCTGACCGAAGCGCATCGTGATCATCTGGCGATGATCAAGGCCTGGACCAAGTTCGATCGTGGGCTGCTGGTCCTGTCGGGGCCGGCCCGGATCGGGAAGACGGTCCTGACGTCGGAGTTCATCGCGCAATCCTCCGGTGACATGAAAATCGGACGGGTCACGCTGGATCGTCCGGGCATGGATCTGTCGCAGGAAGTGCCTAAGGCGTTCGGCATCAGTTCCCCTGACCCGCTGACGGAACTGACACGGCTTCTAAAGAAAGGGCGCTCGACCTACCGGAAATGTGTCCTGATCGTCGACAATGCGCATCTGTTGTCCGAACCCTCCAAGGAATTCCTGGAGGAGATCACGGCCGCCTCGGGCTTGCCGCAGCCGCTGTATGTCCTGCTGGTCGGACGTGGAGAGGCCGCCGCCCTGCTCGACCCCCCAATTCATGAGGAGTTGCGGCGCAGGATCGGGGGGCATCTGCGGATGCAGCCCCTGACGCAGGCAGAGACCGCCGCCTATATCACTCATCGCTTCCGCGTCCGGAAATGCCCTTGTCACGGAGGACGCCAGCCTTTCGATGCCGGCGGGCTTTGGCTGATCCATGAGGCCTCCGGCGGCAATCCCGGCCAGATCGACCGCCTGGTGCGGCACTGCCTGTCCCGGGAGCGCATGGCTCCAGGCGGCCGGATGGACGAAGTGTTCGTCCATGCCTGTCTGTCTGACTTGGCGCAGGCCGGGACCCTGCCCCACCCACTGCCCGACCTGCCTGCAGGCGGGTACCGCGATGAAGCGGCCACCATCAAAGAACCCGCTGCACCGCCGTCTTTTCCGGAACCCTATGTCGGGACGGCGCCCGCGGGGCATGTGCCCTTGCTGCTGGAGGAGCCGCCCGCGCGTCGGTGGCAGACGCCCGCCCTGGCCGGCGCGGCCGTGATCGGTTTTGTCGCAATCGGCGGCTATGTACTGACCCCCGGCCGGGCGCCCGTCGATCAGGCCGCGGAAACTCCGGCGGTGGTTGTCCAAGCACCCGAAGCGGCGCCCCCTGCACCCGCGCCCATCGCACCGGAACCCGTGGCCGAGCCCACCCCGCGGCAGGCCGCGATCGTGACGGAGGTCGAGGAGAATGCCCCGGACGCGCAGATTCTCCTGACGCAGGCGCTCGAGGCGGATATCGTCGATCAGGCGGCGGCGCTGGCGCTGTACAAACGTGCTGCGCTGTGGGGCAACGAACGGGCCGCGTACTATTTAGGTCAGCTGTACGAGACCGGCATCGGGGTCGAGGCCGATCCGAACAGCGCCCGCGCATGGTATCGCAAGGCACCCGATATCTCGGGCGCCGTTGCACGGCTGCGCGAGCTTGATGTCGCCGATCCGTCCCCCGCAGAGGTTCCCGGCATGCCCACCCCGAACCGCCAGACCATCCTGACGGCAGGTCAGTCCGAACTGTACTGGTCCGCACCCGATGGGCCGGACCCGGTGCAGTACCGCGTGGAATTCAACGTCGAAGGATCGGAGCAGATCGAACAGATCGACACCGACCTGACAGCTGCCCTGATCGAACAGCCCGTTGCACGGTGGCGGGTCGCGGCCCTGCGCGCCGACGGTACGCCCGGCCCGGCATCGGACTGGGCGGTGCCGACGGCGCCCTGATCAGCAGCCCAGAACGGCGCAGATGTTGCGGCGATAGGCGGCATTGGCCTCGCTGTCGGTCGGCGTCTCGGCCTCTGGCGCGACGGGGGTGCAGCTGGGCACGTATTCCGGGTCGATCCCCCGGTTCACGCAGGTCGAGATGTCCCAGCCCGGCGGAATGTCGGTCAGGTCGACCGACTGCCATTTTGCATGACCGTCGGAGCGCAGGGTGTCAATGTTGGACAGGATCAGCGACGACAGGTCCGACACGCCGCGGCAGCTGGCCTGATGATAGCGGTTGCCACGCGGATCGTATTCATACGTCATCAGCACCGCCTTGACGGCGACCAGGTCCACCGGGTCCGGCTGAAAGGCATAGGTCCCCCCCGCCAGCGTCGCCGGGGTATAGACCGCCTGCAGCGTGTCATCCTGGATCGGCAGCAGGTGGAACTGCTCTCCGTCGATCTCGTTTTCGGCATACAGCGCGGCCGGCGCCCCCGCGACATAGAAGAAGGCATCGATGTCGCCCGCTTCCAGTTGCGGCAGCGCATCGCCGGGTGCGATGGGCAGCACCTCGGCCGGTTCGATGCCGGCCAGAGAGATCATCAGCGATGCGGTCAGATAGGTGCCGCTGTCCTCGACCCCGATGGCGACCCGCTTGCCGTTCAGCCCGCCGAAATCGGCGATGTCGCGGCGCGCCAGGATGTGGACCTCTTCCTCATAAAGGGGAAAGGCGATCCGAACGCCGGCGATGGCCCGCGCCACGGCAGGATCATCGCTGGCGAATGTCTGCATGTATTCCAGCACGTCGTTCTGGACGATGCCGAACTGGGTGTTGGGGCGCTGACGCACGGCCAGGAAATTCTCCAGCGAGCCGGCCGATTCGACGACCTCCAGGTTCTGGCCGCATTGCTGCATCAGGCCGCTCAGGTCGCGACCGATCTGGATATAGGTGCCGGTCGGCGATCCGGTCATGATCGTCATGTCGGCGTTCTGGGCATGGCCTGCGACGGACATGCCGGACGCCACGCAGATCCCGAAGGCAAGGCGTTGCAGAAGCTTGGAAATTGGCATCGTCGTCTCTTTCCGCTTGAGGAATGTCAGCATCCGTCCAGCCCGGCCAGAAGGACAAGCAACGCTTGGCGGTTGATGGGGTTCTGGACCTCGCGCAGCGCGTCGATGGTGCACTGGCCTTCGACCAGCAGGTCGCGCAGCCGGTCGCGCGACGCCTGTGATTGCGGAAGACCGGGCGTGGTGGCCAGGATGGCGCTGACCTGATCCGCGTCCCGCGGTTGCAGAGCCAAGCCGTCGTCACCGGTGACCGCCAGTTGCGCGTCTGCCGCAGGTTCCTGCGTTGCCACGGGGGCCGGTTCGGCGGGCGCATCCGTCGGCGGCTCGGGGGCGGCTGCCTGCTCTGGCTCAGCCTGCTGTGCGGCCAGGTCGGTGCTCAGCGTCTCGATCTGCGTCTGCAACGCTGCGGCACGCTCCTCCTGCACGGCGATCTGTGCGGCAAGGCTCTCGGACCGGTCCAGCTCGGCCTGCATCGCGTCGCGACGCGTGGTCAGCTCTGCCAGTTCCGACTGCACTGCATTCAACTCGGCCACGGCCGCGGCCGCCTGTTCCTCCTGCTCCGCGATTTGCGCGGAGAGGTTTTCGGACCGCTCCAACTCAGCCTGCATCGCATCGCGACGCGTGGTCAGCTCTGCCAGTTCCGCCTGGAGGGCATTCAGCTCCGCCTCCGCAGCGGCAGCCTGCTCCTCTCGCTCCGCAACGTGCGTGGAGAGGCCTTCCGCCTGTTCAAGCTCCGTCTGCATCGCATCGCGACGGGCAGTCAACTCCGAGAGTTCCGTCTGAACTTCGTCCAACTGGGCCTGAGCGGCGGCCATCTGATCCTCCCGCTCTGCAACCTGTGCAGAGAGGCCTTCGGATTGCTCCAGTTCCGCCCGCGCCGCGTCGCGACGTGTCGTCAGCTCAGCCAGTTCAGCCTGCGCGGCGGCAAGCTGTGCCTCAACGGCAGAAGCCTGCTCCTCTTGCTCCGCAACCTGTGCAGAAAGGCTTTCGGACCGCTCCAATTCCGCCTGAATCGCATCGCGACGCGTTGTCAGATCGGCCAGCTCTGCACGCATCGCGTCAAGCTGCGGTTCAATCTCCTGCCGCGCAGAGGTCATCTCTTCACGGCTGGCGGTGGCGGCTGCTATCTCCTCCTCCAGCACGGCAAGTCTCTGTGCCTGCTCCTGCTCGGTCGTGCGAAGATCTTCCGTCTGTTGAGCCAGTTCCTCCGCCTCGGCGCGCCGCGCTTCGAGGGTGGTGTTCAAGTCCTCAAGTTCCGCCTCAGCCGCCGCGATCCGGGTTCTCAGATCAGCATCCTGCGCCTCTGCACTCTCGGTGCCGCTTTCAACCGTGCCCTGGTTCTCTTGCGCGCCGGTAAGGCTCTCCTGCTCCTGCGCAAGCTGGCTGGTCGCCGCCTCGATCCTGGCCGTCAGGTCGCTCAGCTCCGTGCGCGCTGCCTCGACTTGGGGCTCCAGCTCGGCAGCCTCAAGCTCCATTTGCGCGATGATCTGACGCAAGGCCTGCGCCTGCGCGGCCAGATCATCCGGCGTCGCCTGCGCCAATGCCAAGGGAGCCGTCCCCAGAAAGCCGACCGCTGCCAGAGCGGCTATCGGAACACGAGAAAACACGAACACAATTAAAATCCTCCGTAGTTTCATAATGAAGCCACATGACGGATTGTCAAGTTTGGCCAGCCCAGATGCGGGGATTCATCTGTAGAGAAATCCCCGCAAACGCTCCTGATAGCGCACAGCGCATCTGAATCACTAACCGTGCAAATCCGGCGCGCTATCGCCTGATCGGAACACCGTGTTTATGGACGTACATGGCGCCGCGACACGAGAAAACCTACGCTGTCAAGGACGGGCAGCGCGCAAGGTTCTGCATGCATTGAAACTTCAGCTCTGCGAGATGCCTATTTCGGGATAGTGAGATCTGTCCGCGAACTTGGCGGCAGAGTCGCAGGTTCTATTGAGCCTAGGTACAATGCTACAGACGCACAGACAGTCATGTCCCTCCTCGGTATCTGTACATTCTATCGCGGAGCAACGAGGTAATTAGGGCCGGCTGTGATGTTACGAACGTGTCCTGTTCCCTGCGCGATGAAATGATGGCAGCGAGCGTCAGTTCTGAGACTGATCCAGTCGCTACCTGACATAAGGATTTACCAACAAGCCGGCACGCCGTGGCCATGCTGACCAGACCAGAACCAATTTCCATCACAGGAACCGCGTCCGATTCGGACGGGTCCTTTCCGTTACTCGACCAATACCAAGTCGATCCAATTATGCCCTCGCTCGGTTCCGCCGTTGGCATCATATCGATTGGATACGGCGCAGTACGCCCGGTCTTGGCGGCAGCTGAAACCCGAATGGACTACAACAGCCCCTGCTCCCGGAATGACGCCTCTGCATCCTTGCCGATGATGACATGGTCGTGGACCGAGACATCGATCGCCTCACAGGCCGCAGCGACGCGGGCGGTCATGGTGATGTCCTCGTCACTAGGCGTCGGGTCGCCGGAAGGATGGTTGTGGACCAAGATCACGGCGCTTGCGTTCAGCTCCAGGGCGCGCTTGGCCACCTCGCGGGGATAGACCGGCACGTGCCCGACGGTGCCGCTGCCCAGGGCCTCATCGGCGATGATCGTGTTCTTGCGATCCAGGAACAGCACCCGAAACTGCTCGGTCTCGCGATAGGCCATGCAGGTGCGGCAATAGGAGATCAGCGCCTGCCAGGACGACAGCACCTCGCGCTGCAGAACCTTGGCCTGGGCCATCCGCTGCGCGAACGCGTCCACCAGCCGCAGTTGCAGATAGACCCAACGGTCCGCGCCCTCGACCTGCCGGATGCGGTGTTCGGATGCCGCGACGACGCCGTTCAGATCCCCGAATGTGGCAAGCAGGCGCTTGGCCAAGGGCTTGACGTCGATCTTCGGCACGGCGTTGAACAACAAAAGCTCCAGCATCTCGTAATCGGGCATCGGCGCATGACCGCCCTCCAGAAAGCGGGTCCGCAGCCGTTCACGATGACCCCAGTAATGCGGCCGGGCGGTCCCGTCCGTCCCTGTCACCAGCCCGCCGCCCGCCGCGGCATCGGGCTTCAGCCGGTCCGTCATGCGGAAGGACCTGGTGAACGCGGGCTCGGTCACCGCCTCGGGGGGCGGCATGCGAGCCTCGAGGTCGGCCAGACCTTTGAGCGCCTCTTCGGAGAACCCGCCCGGCGACCGAATCGGAAGCTCGACCGTATCCCGCACCTCCTCCGTTTCCGACGCCTGCACCTTGCCGCTTCGACCCCAGATCATGATGCGCCCCCGTCATACCGAAATACGATGCCGGGCAATCGTCTTGCGCATTCCCGGCCCTCAGCGGGACACATTGCGCAAATAAGGTAAATCAAACCTTAACGGGCAACACGGCAGGCACTGGAAATGCGGGCTTGATGCAGGAAACTCATTGCCGGCTGCCCAAGCCACGACGTGTATTTCATTGCCGCGGTTGGTTCTGCCGCAAAGGATCAACATCTCTCGCACAGGCCTGCATCGTCCCTCTCTCTGCCGCTCAGGAAATCAGACCCACACGCCGCCGAATGGCCTCGTCACAAACCGAGATCTCGGCATCTAGAAACGCATCCGCATCCGGCCCGCACATCCACAGCAGCGCACGGGCGAGCCAATCCAACAATAATAAATTAGAACACGTCATATTACTCCCGACGCGATTAAATTATATGTCAATTTACATATCCCGCAATAAATAAACCACTCAAGTTTGATGTTGGCGCTATATCTGAGCATTTACAGAGATCTGCTCATTCCCTAAATGCTATTAGCGCGTAAGAAAATATGCCACAACCACAATTGCAATCTGCTTTACTCCATTACGAACTGGAATCTGTGGTCCATGACAAAATATAATCATCTGCCGCAATAAGGAAATGAAAAATATAGTAAAAATACTGTTAATCTATATAAATTTGAAATTAAGATTTTTTACGCTGAGGAACTGCCGGAGTCCTTGCATTGTCGGAACGCTAGGGCCATGACCCATTAGTGGGTTTTGACCCCCTTGCCGGCGTGTTTCACGCTCCCGAACTGATGGGGGCATGCTGAGCAATCTTTTTTGGCTGAGTGACGAGCAGATGGCGCGGCTGCGGCCGTTCTTTCCAAAGAGCCATGGCCGCCCACGGGTCGATGATCGGCGGGTCTTGAGCGGGATAATCTTCATCAATCGTAATGGCTTGCGTTGGTCCGATGCGCCGCCAGAGTGTGGTCCACCGAAG
>NZ_WEKR01000027.1:0-49088 GCF_024105395.1 Paracoccus sp. 08
ACCTTCACGGCGCTCGATCTCTCGCAACAGCATCAGCCCGGCATCCGAACTCATCCTGGCACCGTCAAATCCGAGCAGGACCTGCTTGCCATCGACCGGTGACAAACACAGACGAGAGGGTGTAGAAACATCCATGGTGAGGCGCGGCATCCTGATAAACTGCGGTTTTTGGCGTAGGAACCATAAAACTACAGTTCTTCAAGTGGTTAAGCCAGCCTCACCAACCCCTCACGAATAATCCGGGTTAAATCAAGCTCTCTTCCACAACCGTTACTTCATCTACTCATAAAGCTGCCTTGATAAGCGGCCGGATCTGGCTGAGTGAAACAGCGGTTGCCCTTGATCTGCTATTCTCCTGGATAAAGAATAGCAGTGACGCCGGTTTCGACTTGCTCGTAAAGATCGTTGATATGCGCCATCACCATGCGAACGCATCCCGAACTTGCTCGACTTCCAATGGACGTGGGGACTGGCGTCCCGTGAATGCGCAAATAGGTATCACGGTTTCCGACATAAAGATAAAGCGCCCGCGAACCGAGCGCATTTGAAGGTCCGGGCTCCATGCCATTGGCGTATTGCGCGTAAGCTTCCGGTTCCCGTGCGATCATACTTGGCGTTGGAGTCCAGTGCGGCCACTTTGCTTTGCGCTGGACCGTGTAGGTTCCTGGCTCATAAAGATCGCCACGTCCAATGGCTACTCCGTAACGCATTGCCGTGCCATCATTTTGAATATGATAAAGATAGCGCGCGACCGCATCGACGTGAATGTCACCGGGCGTTAGACCGTCATTGGCTTCGACACGCTGCGGCAAGAACCTCGGATGCAGTCCCCAAGGATTTGAAGTGGCTGGATCATAGGCTGCCGGGGTGATCTCCGCATCCCAAGCAGCCATTTGCGCCTCGCTCGGCCACGACATTGCAAAGCCGGGTGAAGCAATTGCCGGCGAGAACAGGGCGCCGGTTGTCAGGATGAAATGGCGACGTGTCAGCATTCTTCTCTCGCGATTATTCTTGAGACGGTCTTCCGTTCCGTGTCTCTGATATCATGAGAAGACACAAGCTTGGGTGGGTAAAACCTAGGTGTTAAGCAGCCATGCTCTCTTCCACTTGCTCAACCATGACCTCGCATAAGGGCACAGCACCTAACAAGCCCGTGAACTCTGAAATTGTGACTTGAACCTCTAGCAGCTTGAGGTTGCTTGTTGTCACAAGCATCAATCCGGCAAGTGCCGGAAGAGGGACGGATCATGATGGAATTGACACGGCGAGCCGTGCTTCTTGCCGCTGCCGCAAGCGCACTGCCGACACTCGGACTGTCGGAAAATGCCCCCACGATCCATGTTGTCGAGGGAAGCGGCTGCGAGTGCTGCAAGCAGTGGACGAACTATCTTCGAGAGAACGGCTTCCAGGTGACGAGCGAAGAGCGGTTCGGCACCCTTCTCATGCAGCACAAGATCGATCTTGGCGTGCCTGTCGAACTGACGTCCTGCCATACCGGATCGATTGAAGGGTACTTCCTGGAAGGGCATGTTCCGGTCGCCGATATCCGCAAGCTGTTGCAGGATCGTCCGGACGCTTTGGGGATCACTGTTCCGGGAATGCCTTTCGGAAGCCCGGGAATGGGTCCGGAAAGCCAGCGCGTGGCTTACGACGTCCTGCTGATCGGCAAGGACGGCAGCAGTGAAGTCTTCAACAGCTATCCCGCTGCATAAATCAGCCGAACGCCTTCTGCAGGAACCCTCGTCATGTCCCATTTCACCCGCCGCCATGCCTCACTGGCCATGATTGCAGCTTTGGCAGCCTGCGGACGTTCCGGCTCATCCGGCGTGAACACTCAAGCCGCAGCCAGACCGATACCGGAGTTCAAGCGCTATTTCGGACCACCCGTGACGCAGGTGGTGGTCTACAAGAGCCAGCGCAGAATGCATCTCATCAGCGGCACGACCCTGCTGAAGTCGTATGACTTCGGGTTGGGCAATCAGCCGATCGGCCACAAGCAGTTCGAGGGTGACGGGAAGACCCCTGAGGGTCTGTATTTTGTTGACCGCTTCAATCCACGCAGCCGCTATCACCTGTCGGTGGGCATTTCCTACCCGAACGATCAGGACAAGGCCTACGCCGCACAGTTCGGCCGACAGGCAGGGGGAGACATCATGTTCCATGGCCGGGGGCCTGAAGGAAATGTCTTTGCCCCCAAGAACCGAGACTGGACGGCAGGCTGCCTTGCGCTGACAGACCAGGAGATCGAGGACGTCTACGCCATGCTCCAGCCAAGAACGCCGGTGATGATCTACGCGTAGTTCCGGGGGACTTCCTTTTTATCTGAGAGGCCGTGGCCTGTTGCAGATTGTCCGAAACGAACCAAAAATTCTCTGGATCATCTTGGTCCAAGCCCGGCGCTCGGTTATTGCTTTGGGAAAAGCTGTCGAAAACGAAAAGAGGGAGGCAGGAGCATGTCCAGGGACCGCAGAACCTTTTTGCAGGGGCTTGTTGCAGCAAGCGTCATCCTCCCGACCACCTCTGCCCTTGGGCAGAACCTGCAGCCCAACGCAGGCCAAACCTCTCTGAACGGTGGACCGCAGCGCAACCTTTCCTCGTTTCGGGAACGGCATTGGCGCGACTACTACCCGTCGCTCGGTAAGGGCGTCATCCTGGCCGATGTCACCTCCCGCGCAGTCCATTACTGGTCGGGCGATGAGAGCGTCCATTTTGTCTTCCCGTGCTCCATTCCGATGACCGAGGATCTGACGCGCCGTGGCCAGACCGAGGTTGTCAGGAAAGTGAAGCACCCGCCTTGGACGCCCACGCCAAGCATGCGTGAAAAGGACCCCAACCTGCCGCAGCGCGTGGAAGGCGGGGCTCCCGAAAATCCGTTGGGAGAGTACGGCCTGTACCTGGCCTGGCCTGCCTACCTTGTTCACGGCACCCATGACACCCGCAAGATCGGCCGTAAATCCTCGTCCGGTTGCTACGGACTTTACAATGAGCATGTGGCTCGGCTGTTCGCGGTGGCTGAAATCGGAACACAGGTCACTGTGTTCTGATCGACCGGGCCGTGTCCCAACGATTGGTGTAGGAGGCCGCGCGCGGAGCCCCCGGCGTAGCGCGAGCCGCGCGGCCGGTGGTGAGGCTGGCGGCCTTCAAGTCGATGACCCTGCGCCGCGTCCTTGGCCGCTTTGCGGGACATGGACGAAGCGGGCTTTCATCGGACTTGGGCAAATGGCGGCCTAACCGTCTCGTCCGGGATCGTCTGGATTGTTGGAATAAAGCGCGATCTTGTTTCCCTGAGGGTCCCGGAGATAGCCAACGTAGAAATGAGGGCCATACGCATCGCGGAAACCAGGTTGTCCTTCGTCCCGGCCGTTAGCAGCGAGCGCTGCCGAATGAAGTTCACGGACTTCTTGTTGGCTCCGTGCCTGGAACGCGACCATCGAGCCATTGCCGACCGATGCCGGACGTCCGTCAAATGGGGGTTTGACGTAAAATGCGGGCAAGACGGCAGGTTCATCAAGAAGCTCGGGGAGCTCGTAGCTCAGACCTTCCTGGCCTTCTACCAGTTCGTAGCCGAGGGCAGGCAGGAATGCAGAGTAAAATCGCTTCGCGCGCGGGATGTCATCGGCACCAATGGTGATATAGCTGATCATACGACAGGTCCATTGTCAGAGGATGATAGGCGATTGTGCCGAGTTTCATCTGCGATCCATAGGACAGAATACTTCACGGCTTCCAGAAATTGGGGCGCGATTTTACAAAAATTCAGTGATTTAGGCATAGCGCGCCATTTAGAAGTAAACGCTCGCCCCGTCGATGCCTGCCTGATGCACGGGCGGTAGCTATGGGGGACGGAGCTGCCGTTGAATCTTTCTCACTGTTGGCTTCTTATCTCCGCATCACAGGAGGGTAGGACCGTGAAACTTTGGCCGGACATCTCGGATGAAGAAGACTTCGAGCGATGGCGGTCCGGCTCACACCGCTGGTTGCCCCTCGTCATCGAGATTGCGCGAAGGGCAAATATGGATGCCATCTCGCCTACCTCATTTAAGAATGGCACCAACCTCGTCGTCGACTTGAATGGCAGCGCCATCTTAAAGATTTTCCCGCCGATTTACGCTGCACAGTTCGCAGTCGAACGACTTACGCTGCGCCAACTCGATGGCCGTTTGTCCGTCCCAATCCCTCGGATACTGGCAGAAGGGGAGGACAGCGGATGGTCATGGCTGATCATCACCAAGCTGCCCGGGACAGTAGGGTCCGAGGTCTGGCCGGTATTATCTGAGCAAGAACGCCTCGCCATTCTAGGCGACATCGGGCGCACGATTGCAGAGGTCCAAGCCGTCGATCCCGGAGAGTTGCTTGAGATGCAGCCGGCCTGGCCAGACTTCATCAAGCGTCAGACCGAAGGCTGCATCGAGCGGCATAGACGTCAGGGCTTAGAGGAGTCCCTGTTAGCCGATCTGCCAGCCCTTCTACACGTTGCGCCCTCAGTGCTGCCCGCGGAAGTGCAGCCTGTTATCCTGACCGGGGAATGGATTCCAGAAAATTTGCTTCTGACAGAAACGTCCGATGGCTGGCAGTTGGCGGCGGTCATCGACTTCGGTGACGTGATGACGGGCTGGCGCGAATACGATCTCTTGGGCCCAAGTACCTTCATGTGCGCAGGCGTCCCCGACCGCCTCCGGGCATTTCTTGAAGGCTATGGTGTGCCCGCAGAGGACTATAACAATGCAATGCGCCGACGCTTGACGACGCTGATGATGCTCCACGGGGCGAGTGACATGCGCGGCATCGCCATCTGCGACTGGCAGGCTTCCGTCAGAAAGCTAGAGGATCTTGAAGACCTGATCTGGCCCAAAGCCCTATAGGACTCGATCCTCACGAAAGGCAGCTTTGGGATCTCCGCGTCGATCTGCGGTATGGCGGTAGGGGTAGCTATCTGACGCGGGGAAGTCGTCTGCAAAGCAGAAAAACTGGCTTTCTCTGCGGTATCATATGTTGTCACCAAATTAAAATGTCGCGTGTTCCGCCATTTAGAAATGTCGCTTGCCGTGCAGCGAGGCGGCGAGCCGGCCTCGGCCCGCTCTCTCCATCAAGGGCCGTAGGGACGGGGCCGGCGGCTTTGGTCTTTGTCGCGTTACCCCTAATTCCGGCACACGGCGCATTGGGCAGCGTTTGTTGCCCTTAAATATAACATTCAGACGCCAGCTCGTGGAAGTTATTCCCTTTCCGCAGGACAATACGATCAACCGCTGCAAGAAGACGGGGCTACAGTTCGAACGCACGAAGCATGGCAACTCTGGCGTCCCAATCGAGACCAGTGCTGAACATTGTCGCCTTGACCAGTGGACGTAACTTCGCCACGGCGAAGGCAGAAAGGCAGAAAGGCAGAAAGGCAGAAAGGCAGAAAGGCAGAAAGGCAGAAAGGCAGAAGAGTTTCACGTCGGGTTTGAGCCTATAAAAGGCAAAGGCCGTATGCGCGTGAACGGACTTAAGCGCGTTGGCGTAGACAGCTTTACAAGCGATCAAGGGACCGATGCCCGGCGCAGCGGCTCAGCACCAGCACCGCCACAGTCTGCGTCATTACCTTCCATCGCTGCCAACCGTCCAAATCCGCGCACCCTATGTCAGATTTAACAGCAAGAATGTCGAGTTTAATGGCAAGATACCGTTGTTAATGGCAAAGCCGACCCATTGATTTAGTTGACTTTTCTATACCGCATTTAAGGGCTACGCGACAATATGATTGAACCCTGTAATAGGTTTTATCGGCGTGGCTACAGGCGCTGGCACGGATCGGTTCGGAATTGCAGCGTTTCACCGGCTGTCCCTGATCATGATGGGCCTTGGGCTTGCCAGCCTCGCGGCAGGATCCTGGACGCCGATCCTGCCGTTTCTGGCGATGGGGGTGTTCGGGGCCGGCTATATCATCTCATGCGGGGCCTTGCTGTTTTGGGGCATCACGCTGTTTCCAGAGCGTTCGGACCTAGGGCTCGGCCTGCCCTTCTGGATGATTGCGGTCCGTGAGGCTCTACACGCCTGATACCTCACTACAGGTCGCATATGCCCATAGCGGTGTCGAACGACGTGTCTGATGCCGACAGCTCTCCACTATCGATGTCGATTGGCCGAAACGGCGGAAGTTCTTGGGCGGCGGGTTGGACCTGGCTGAGACGATAGCAGCCGGTGTACACGGTGGTCCCGTCGGTGATCACCGCTTCGATCGCAACTGGAACAGCGAAGTGCAGCGTACCAGCAGCCCCATCGGCGATGACCTCTCCCTGGCGCAGACGGACGCTTTGGGTGGTGGCGTAGCCCTCACGGAAGGCGGCCAGGTCCGGAGCAGTTCTGGGATCAAAGTAGCTGTGCGCGCGAAGGTACTCCTGCCTGTTTATGGCATTATAAAGCGACGCCACCACCCGGTCTGCAGTAGACCGATCATCGAGATAGGGGGCGACCTCTTGCGTATATGAAAGCGTCGACGGCAAGGCAGCAAGCACTGCGAAGGTAAGGGTGCGGATCATGCCAAGAGCCTCGATCTGATACTGATGATAAAGAGGTGGATTGCTTGGTGTCGCGGCAGTGCAGCGCGGTGTGGCTACACCTCTTCCACTGAACTGGTGCGCGCGATGTTCATCAGCGGCAAGAGTAGCTGAACAGGTACCGCCCATCGCCTCCTGGACGACCGGGGCCAACCGAGCATACGCGCTGATTGCTGAGGAGGTAGTCGCGGGCAGCCCCTCGATACTCGGTCTCCGGATCCTCGATGCTGGCAGCCATCAAGGCGACCTCCAGTTGGCCGCGGCGATCGGCGATGTACCAGGCATTCCCCTTGTAGAAATGTTCATCGGCAGTGCCGAAATCGGAGACGGGCGGTGTTGCGCATCCCCCGAGAACAAGTAAGCCGATCAATGCGTATTTCATGCCGAGCTCAGTCCCTTACGATCACGCAGTCATGCCGCGCCTTTGATATAAAGACGAACCTTCGTTGGCAGCGTGGGTTCCGCGGCAAGCATCGGTCTTCTTGTTCTACCGGCGCGCGTTCTCCGGTGAGAGATCATTGATGCCGGCAAACTTACGGTCAGGGGTGCAGGCGAACGGATCAAGAAGCCAGGCCTCCAGACCGAGCACGTCTGGCACTGCGATTTCCGATAGGGCCTGGATGCAGAAAGATACCGGGCAAATGTCAGGATAATAGTCGGACTAAGCAAACCACCTTGCGGAACACTGGATCCTGCCAGCGGTTAAGGTCCAGGAGGACCATGTCATGACGCAAGACCAACCGAAACCAACCCCCACCAATCAGGTTCAAGAGGCCGCGAAAACAGAGCGACACCCTGAAGTGCCTGACCATGCCATAGATAAGAAGAACCCAGCTGTCCCCGGCGGCAACCGTCCTGACGCCGCAGTCGCGGAAGACCCAGCCAAGCCCGGCCTTATCGACAAGAGCAAGACTTGACCTGAGCGACAATGCATTGACGTCAAGGCCCGCCCGCTCGGCGGGCCTTCGAGTAGGAAAGCGTGTCGATACAATTTAAGGGATCGCGGGATTGTCGATGCTCCTATAGGTTGAATCCAACAGCATTCCCTGTTGTCACTTGGCCCCGCTCGGCAACTCCCTCCAGTCGAGCGGGGCATTTTCCCTCAATAGCTGTTCCGAAACCGTCCGCTACCAAGGCTGACAGATGAGCGTCCTCTAGAACACCGACGCGTGTCGACGCTTCTGATCTGAAGGTGGGAGTTCGCGCAGTTCAACGCAAACTTCAGACTCTGGATCTTACACCATTGTTCGAAGTCCTTGCGCGTTGCGATGCGGTCGGTCGCCCGCCCCAGATCTATCCACTTTGGCATCAATCGCAGTTCGCGACGCCTCGGTTCAGGCCGGCGGCGAAATCGGTAGCTTGCCCGATCGCGCGTGATCGCCGAATGTCGCCGCATCAGAAATCGTCTTGGAGAATGAAATGCCCAGAGGAACGGTCAAGTGGTTCAATGCGGACAAAGGCTTCGGCTTCATCCAACCGGAAGGCGGCGCGCAGGATGTCTTCGTCCACATCTCGGCCGTTGAGCGCGCCGGCTTGCAGACCCTGAAGGACGGTGCAGCCGTGTCCTACGAACTGGAAACAGGTCGCGGCGGCAAGACCAGCGCGATCGACCTTCGGT
Source organism: Paracoccus sp. 08 (assembly GCF_024105395.1). Classification (NCBI taxonomy): domain Bacteria; kingdom Pseudomonadati; phylum Pseudomonadota; class Alphaproteobacteria; order Rhodobacterales; family Paracoccaceae; genus Paracoccus; species Paracoccus sp. 08. The sequence continues at coordinate 8,155 of NZ_WEKR01000027.1, forward strand.
TGGTATGAAGACTGCCGACCACACCGGTGGGGTATTAGCTAACTTTGCCGCTCGGCTGAAATCGCTTGTAGGCGACCCGTGTTCGGGTCGCCCCTTTGTCTGCACCGGGTCACCCCTGGCCTGTCGCGTGTTTATTGTCGGCCAGAACCCGGCCAGGGAGACTGCCAACTTCTGGCGCTATTGGTCGGATGATGATGGTATGAACCGCGCCGCGTGGCGCGAGCGCTACCTCGCCAAAAATGCATTGAGCCCCACCAGAAAGCGGATCGAGCGCCTGGCCGACCTCATCAGTGCACCTGTTCTTGAGACAAACATCTGGTGCGTTGAGGCTGGGAGCGGCAAGCACCTGACACGCGCGGACAGAAGCACTGCCGTCTTTGAAATGTTGCTCGAGCAGATCCGACCGGCTGTCGTCGTCGCACATGGATCGAAGTCGATCTCCCTGCTTGATCAGTTAAGCACCGGCGCGCAGGTGATCGCCGTGCCTCACCTGTCCGGATTGGGAAGCCCGAAAGGCTTCGGCTGGAACGACGAAAGGCTCCAGCAACTGGCGGCACGCGTAAACGGTGCAGTATCATGACCAGGTGGCACGCCGCGCCATAGAAGAGCCTAATCTCATGGGCCTCAGCCAGGTTCAGATCATCCGCTCGCTGGCAGAAGCCTTGCAATGGTTCGAGAAGGAGCTGTCCTGGGGCGCCGAAGTTGCCGAGTTGCGCCACCTGACGGGCCGCATCGGCGAGCTATACACCGCGATGATCACCCGCGGGCAGATGGCGGTCGCCGTGAACCAGGTTGGCTAAGATGTCGTCTCGGCCGAGGGCGACAAGATTTCGGTTAAGACGTTTACCACGTCCACAAGGGTCGACTTCAAGGCGAGCACCTTGCACCACGCGACCCGGGTCATGGTTCTGCAGATCCTGGTCGAGGAGGGTGAACCCTCGATACGAGAGGCGCTCGACTGCTCGGTCGAGGAGTTGAGGCCAATGTTACGCGACGTCGGCGGCCAGCTGTATCTGCCGGTGAACAGGATCCGTGCATCGCCTGAGGAGCTTCCAAGGAACCTGGCTGATCTACAGGTCGTCGCGTCCGCCAACTGGCGCAACCTCCAAATCGTTCGTCTCGTGAACGGCACAATCCTGGTCAAGGACGAAGGCGGGACGCTCCCGCAAGCTCTGCCCGTGCTCCTCCAGGTCGCTCGCGACCTTAATGTCGATGTTCTGAACCCGATGGGCAACCCAAAGAACACCAGGACCCTCGGTGCGGATATCATCAAGTCGCTAGCCTGATGTAACTGCCTGACTCGACGCAACTGTCGCGTAGCCGTTAAGGCGGAGACGCCAAGGCAGACAGCTCAGGACGTTTCAGCACTTCGCGCTATTGCCCGGCGCCGGATGAGCGGCTCCAGTATTGCGGCGAAGACGTGGTCCCGACACTGGAACAGATCTTCGCCAAAATCAGCTCCCTGCCGCCTGTGTCGCGGAGCTGTCAGTTCCGGTGAACTAAAGCTGGTATAATTGATGACATATCCACAGTGAGACAGACCATGTGCGCCGTTGCGGTAGTCCCTGTCCCATTTCCGCTCGACTTCGATGTCGAGGAAGATCCCTGTCTGGTCTGCAAAAGCGAGCTCAACGCCGACTGGATCTGTACGAGGTGTCATGCCGATCACTTTGAGGGCGTTATGCTCCTGATCGGATATGGATCGCCGAGGAGGGGCGCGCCGGGCATCCAAGATTTCGCGCAAGGTGCCGGTAGAACGGGGCCCAGCTAATTCGTCTTGCCCCCGCTTCACCGGACACGCGGGCAGTTGTAGTTCGAGGCGCCTTACTCCTCTTTCCGCTGCCGGCCTCCCGCGCGGCGCACGACATCATCCACGCCCGACATCGCGGTATCTAGATCGGCCATGATCCGGTCAAGTTGGCCCTCGTCTCGCTCTTCCATCAGACGATCCAATTGACCGCTTGGCTTCAGGTTTCCGCGTGGTCCTTCCCGGCCAGCGAACACACCGCCACGAACGGCCCCTGCCCTTCCCGCATGGCCCATCCGCGCGGCGAGGGAGGGCAGCGCCCAGAACCGGGAGGTGCTGCGGGCGGTGAGGTTGCTGAGGCAGCCGGCATCGACCAGCTCGCCGATCAGCGACAGGGCCGTCCGGCGTGTCACGCCCAGATGATCCATGACCATCGCCGAGCTGACGACCGGCTGCGCTCTCAAATAGGTAATCAGATCGGCAAGGCGCGACCGCCCATGCGCAGAAGACGTCATGGTCGTGAGACGTGCCAGCTCATGGCGCAGAGTCCCCAGGTGGCCGAGATCGTGAGAGAGGCTCCGCGTGGCTGCTTCCAGGAACGTGGCCAGCCCGGTCATCGGCGACCAGATCCGGAACCCATTGCGGGTCAGCGACACGGATGGCGGTACGATCCATCCAGCGGTCGCCGGCATCAGCAACCCCCCTGCCCTCTCGTCCAAGTCATCGCGGCCATCCTTCTGAGCGGGAGACAGTCCCTGCAGGTGCCGCGCGGCACCTTTCACGGCCATGAAGACGAGCCGCTCGGCCACAGGGCTACTGCGCCGGGAACGGAAGGCATAGCTGGCCGCCGCACGCCATCCTGCCAGGATCGGAACATGGGACCAGGTGCGACCGGCCTCCACGACCAGGGGCAGCTCCGCATCCTCGAGACGATCGCCCTCGTCGCGTGTCTGGCCGATGGGTGCAGAGGCCGCTTCGATCCGGCGCAGTGCCGCGACCGGCGCGCCGAACGGATCTCCAGGCCGCCGGATGACGGTCAGAACCTTCAGGGCCATCTCGACCGCCCGGGCATCCTCGTCCATCGCGGTGCCGCCGCTGGTCAGACGCAGCACCATCCCCTACGTCGATGTACCCTGCGTTGATGCAGCCCTAATTATGTTGCCAGAAACCGATAACTAAAATGGGGCAAACTCAACCTTGATGCGCCCTGCACTCCGGAAACGCCTCAGTTGCTCCAGCTTCTCTGCATTGTCCTCAGCCTCCTTAGACAGGCGATCGATGACCATGCGGTTAAAGGTGTCCGCACGTGCGACAAGACTGGCGAGCTCGGCATGAAGCGCTTCGGCCTCGTCGCGTTCCTGTAGGGTGTATGGCTGGGTATCCGCGTCGAAAAGCCTGCGCTCCTGATAGGCGGCCTTCTCCAAGGCGTTTTTGACCCGCATCCTGACAGAGTGCCCGACAGGAATTTCGTCAGTCACAAAGCATCCCCTTATCGCCAATCATACCAGGCCTCCAGCAGCCACCTGCTCGTAGGGGATTATCCGGAGCGATCAGGCATCGCAACTATGGGTCGGGAGGCAGACGAAGTTCCAATAGGACCTTACTGCCCTGCATATGCGCCATTATTAATACCGCATGCTTAGGGAGCCTCTCTCTGCCGATGATTCATCCACCGCGCTTTGCTCCTTAAAGGAACATAGAAGTCATCATCTTTGTGTGGGGTATCACATTAGAGGGTGTGAATGGTTTCGATGATAGCACGCAAGTATGATCTGGCAGAGAAGGATTACCGCAAGCAAGATGGCCTTCTTGGCGGCAGGGCATTGGAGATTTTGGCGCTGTTCGCCAATCCATTAAAGCAGGCGAGAGACTGGACGATGAATGTTCGGATCTCGGTGTTCAACTCGGCTTGTGCCATGATGCGATAGCCTCAGTTGGAAAGGACCAGCCATGCCAGTCGAAGAACATCCTGCGTATCCCGAATGGCGCCACGCAATCGACGAACTAAAGAAGGCTGCAGATGCGTATGACACCTGCTGTAGGCAGAATGCCCCGGACGCAGAAGTTGCCACAGCGAGGCGTCAGCTGGCCAAGGCGCAAGCCCTGTACGACAAGGCCCGTGACAAGATTGGCCTTGTTGCCGACTAGGTCGCTCCCCTGCAGGTCCCGCAGCATTGCGCGATGCCCACGGCTGCAATTTCCGGCTCGGCCTCGGCAGCCTCGATTAGCGCACGTATCCCGGCCGCATCGGCCCCATAGTGCCGCACCACACCAATGAATTCCTCGATGTCGTACCCACGCATTGTAAAGACAGGCCGCCCGGTCTGCCGATTGAACTTCGGCGCGCCGTACTCGTCCCTGTCTTGGGCGCGATGATAAAGCTCGTGCTCGATCAGCGCATAGGCCTCTGCGTCGGAAGCCTGTAGCCACCAGTTGGCGTCGAGGGTGATAATGAAGTCAGGGACTATTCCGAACCAGTCCGTCACCTGCAGCGTGGCCTTGGCGCGGCCCCATTTGCCCATCGCCCCCTGCGGTGCGCCCGGCTCGGCCGTGCCGATCACCATGCGACCCTTTTTCGCATTCGACACATTGGTCCAAAGGAAGCCGATCGAGGCTGAGTGCAGATGCGCGTGATCCGGGTTCCGCAGCGGCGCGGCGGCGTCGGTGAAGAAGGCCGACGCCCCTTCGGCTAGGTCGGCGGCGGAGCCGAACCACATGCCACAAAGCCTTCGGACTGGTGGCATTGGGTGGTTAAATTGGTCCGTGGGGGCCATGCTCCCTTCGTCGAATTACGTATCTATTCGCTGTGAAAGGTCTAGGGTGCCGAGTCCGTCGAAATTCCGGCGGCTATACAGGAGCCAGAACATGGCCAAGGGCATGAACAAGCGAAAACGCGATGAGAAAAAGCCCAAGAAGGAAGCGCCGAAGGTAATCGCGGCCGCTCCGAGCACGAAGATTTCACTGGTCGGCGCGGCACTGAAGGTGGCCAAATGACAAAGGCACCGCAGATCGCTTCCTCTGGCTCCATCGATGATGCCCGCGATGCGCGCGACGTTTTAGCCCTTTACGTGGTCAGTCGAGATCTAGGCATGGGGGCCACGCAGGCCGAGGCTTTTGCCATTCAGTCCATCGCAAACAGACGTACATCGCGTCTCTGATGCACTGAAGGGTGCGGGTTTAGTCGTTCGCACCTTTTTTGTACTCCACGACGCATCCACTTCTCCAGTACTGTCCCATGTCGAACAGGTCTGCGCACAGTCTACAAGGCCAATATCCGCACTTATCTCACGTTCGAGCAACACTTCCGGATACTTACCTCGCGCCACGACCAATGCTGCCAGTGCCAACGGCCAATGCGTGAGTGTCCAACAAACCAGCATCAGCTCTGACGGCCCAGACCGATCAAAAGCCGCCTTTGCGAAAATATCTGCTGCAACGCAAAGGTCTAACAGGAGGACACCATGGATCCTTGCGATAGCAACCCCCTGAGCCGGAAGCTTGGGGCATTTGTGGTCCTTTCTGGCGATGAGCTTTCTATTCTTGCAGCCCTGCACCAGCGCAGACGTTGCTTCGTCGCAGGGCGGGACCTGGTGCGGCAAGGTCAATCGCAGCACGCCGCCTATATTCTCGCTTCAGGCTGGGTCTGCTCCTACAAGATCCAAGCGGACGGCTCGCGCCAGATCATCGACTTCCAGATACCAGGAGATTTTTTAGGTCTGCGCAGCGTGCTCCTGCGGACGTCAGATCACAGCTTCGAGCCGATCGTCGACTGCGAAGCGGCAGAGGTGTCGGCAAGTGATCTGATCGTCGCGTTCGAGCAGGCGCCTCGGCTTGCAGCTGCAGTTCTTTGGGCTGCCTCCCGCGATGAGGCTATGCTGGTAGAGCATCTCGTCGGGGTTGGTCGCCGCGCCGCAGACGCGCGTGTCGCGCATTTTCTGCTGGAGCTATGTTCCAGGCTGGCGCTGGTCGGCCTTGGGAACCGCGAGGGATTTGACTGTCCTTTGACCCAGTATCATCTGGCGGATGCGCTTGGGCTGAGCGCTGTTCACGTGAACCGGGTGCTGCGCTCTCTGCGCGAACAAAAACTTGCGACTTTCCGCGACAATCATGTCTGCTTCCACGATTATGATCAGTTAGCCAGAATGGCCGGTTTTGACGACACCTATCTCGACCAGTCTTTACCGCTATTGCGGCGGCCATCATAGCGTCGGCACCAGCTTCGCGAGCAAGTCGACCAGTAGCGCTGATCAGGAGGCTAGTGCGGCAATGGCGACGTCAGTGTGTTGATCCACTGCTCTACTCGCTGTTCCACTGTCCGGCCGTCCTGCACCTGAGACGCCAACCTGGGGCCGTTCTTGATGTCTCGGCTCACAGACGGCATAACGTCAAGCCCGCCTGCCTTAGTTGCCATTTCCGTGTCATTCTCCAATGCGGCCCGCACGTCTGCCTGTGTCGTGCGTCGCATCTCCCTTGGTCCCGATCCTGCGCTCGGACCATAGATCAGCAGGAAAGCAGCTGCCTCCCGGAATGCTGGAAAACTGAGGCCATCAAGCAGTTCTTCTTCAACCAGCAACTCGTATTGCCCGGCAGGAAACTCGTCTGGGGATCCACGAAGAACGAACGGATGCTTGAAGACGATAACCGACGTGAAAGATCGCATGTACATCAAGTTCTCCTTGGATGAAGGCCTCATTGGATTTTTGCAGGCAGGGTTTGATAACGCAAAGGCGACTTATGGCTTGCCAACGTCACGTGAGCAAAAGTGACGTGAGGGCTGAGCGGCCGCCGCCGGACAAGCCTCACGCCCTTAACTCAGAACTTACACCACACCTCTCGTCAAACGAGAGCCTTATTTTTTTAGCAGGGTTTCACCATAGATGTGCTGATGTAGATCAGTGACGTGCCGGGCAAAAGAAAGACCAACGCTGGTAGCAAATTGACGTCTTGCACCCTATCTAACTTATGCAGGCAGGAATTTCTTGGTTGCATTATGGAGGACCCGATAATGGGTGCCGAAAAAACAACCCTCGACAATTACGTTCGCACCAATCGCTCGGCTCCGAAGCGTGAACCGATGCTCGATCGGGTGAAGGGTGAAAAGCAAGACCAGGCCACGGAAGATGCGAAATCCAAAGGCGACATGCAATCTGAAGGTGGTTCGCAAAGACCACACGACAGTCTGTCTAAGCGATAAGCATAAAAGGCATAAAAAGCGGCGGTATTTCCGCCGCTTTTCCCGCTTCTGAAGGCAATCGTTCCGTCTTGTACATCCCTCAGCACTAGCTTCTATGCGGGGACAAAACGACGTACGCGCCTTAATGCGTCCCATGCAGCCGCGATAGAATTTTAATTTTGATGCATTTCTATCAGAGGGGAAGGAACTACAATGATCGAGAGAAATACCCGTCAGCGTCAACAGGCAGAAGATGCCTTTAAAATTACCAGAACTCTCCGCAATACGCGCCACCGGGTATTCGAAGAGATCGATGCAAGCAAAGTCGTCGCAGAAGAAAAGACCTCTAGATTGCGTGAGGCTCGCTTGATTAAAGAAGCGAGGGTAAAAACTGAAATGATCGGTAAGCCAGCGCGCAAGCGCGTCCGGAAGCTTTGATCCCGTTGGTGTGGATGCCTGGTTCTCTATCGTCTTAAATATTATTTTCGATCAATTTAGTTTTTTGACCTGCGCCAAAACCTGCGCATGTCATGATGCATCTACGAAGTTGACTCTCGATCGTCAGCTGAGCTGGCGTTGATACCGGCCAGTGCCACTAACGCCAGTACTCTCCAACCGCTCATCTTGCTCCTTCCGGTCTTTCAGGCTGGTTCTCAAGGAATGTTTTTGCACATGTTCGATCAAGCTGTCAGTCCCGGGCCGCTGTGGTCCGATGCTACTCCCATCAGGTCGGAATTGTTCAGCCTCGAGCGGCTGGAACAGCATGCCATGACGCTTGCGGCGCGTCAGACCGTTATTGCGTCTCCGCCAAAGGTCTCGTCGCTCCACAAGCGCCTGGCGGACAACGCGCGAGCGCTGCGTCAGGCATATCACGACAACGCAGACGATGCCGCGAGCGGGCGACCGACGGTCCCCGCAGCGGACTGGCTTTTGGACAACTATCATCTGGTCGAAGCGCAGATCCGCGAGATCCGCGTTGACCTGCCGCCCGGCTACTATCGGCTGCTGCCGAAACTGCAGTCGGGGCCATTTGCAGGCTACCCCCGCGTCTTCGGGATTGCTTGGGCTTTTGTTGCGCATACGGACAGCCACTTCGATGCCGAGACACTGCGCCGCTTCCTAATCGCCTATCAAACGGTCCAGCCCTTGACGATCGGCGAATTATGGGCCGTTGCCATCACCTTGCGCATCGTTCTGGTCGAGAACCTACGCCGTCTGACCGACCAGATGGCCCTGGGCCGGCAGGACCGCAGCCGTGCGGATCAACTGGCCGACCGTATCCTGGCGCCGGGAGGGGGGCATCCCGACCTGCTGTCCGGTGCAATTGCGAACCCAATGTCGGAATTGTTCGCGGCTCAGTTGGCCGGACGGCTGCGACTGCTGGACCCTGACGTGACCCCCGCAGTGGGCTGGCTCTCGGAGCGATTGGCGACACAGGGTGCCTCAGTCGACAGCGTTGTGCGCCATGCGCAGGAACGGCTAGGCGCGTCGAACGTGACGCTGCGCAACATCATCACCGCCTTTCGAGGCTTGTCCGCCACCGACTGGAGCACGCTGTTCGAGGATGTCAGCCTCGTCGAAGCGCATCTGCGCCGCCATCCCGGCCATGCCCGCATGGATTTCGCCAGCCGCAACCTCTACCGCAGTGCAGTTGAGGAGCTGTCGCGCGGTAGTGGCCGGAGCGAGACGCAGCTTGCCGACATGGCGGTGACCCTGGCGGCCGACAGCACGCGCGATACCCCGGCCGCCGATCCCGGCTGGCACCTGATCGACGCGGGCCGCCCGGCGCTGGAACGGGCGGTGGGCTTTCGCCCGCCGCCTCGGCTGTGGCTGCGAAGGCTGGGTATATCCGCGGGCCTGTCGGGCTATCTGGGGCTGATCGCGGGTACCACCGTCATACTGACCTCGCTGGCCGCGTGGCTGACCGGATCAGGCTGGCCTTGGCTGATCGCGATGATCATACCTCTTTCTGCGCTGTCGATAGTGATGGTTGATGTGATGGTCGCGCGGTCCGTGGGGGCCGCGTTGCTGCCGGGCCTGGACCTGCGCGAGGGTGTCCCGCCCGCGATGCGCACGCTGGTCGTCGTGCCGGTGATCATGACCGACGCCTGCGACCTGCAGCGCCAGTTCGACAGCCTGGAGATTCACCACCTGTCCGGGACCGGCGGCGATCTGACCTTTGCGCTGCTGACGGACGGGGCGGACGCGCCGCAGCAGGACATGCCGGGCGACGCCGATCTGCTGGCACTGGCGGCGCGGCGGGTCGCGGCGCTAAACGCTGCCCATGCCCCCGGTCCCGCGACGTGCGCTTTGTCATCACGCTGGACGCCGATACGCGGCTGCCGCGCGACGCGGCGGCGCGGCTGATCGGCAAGATGGCGCATCCGCTGAACCGCGCGCGTCTGGACGCGGCGCGGGGCATGGTGGTCGCCGGATACGGCATCCTGCAACCGCGGGTGACGCCCGCGCTTGGGTCGGGCATGACGGCCTATCTGGCCGCGACGTCGGGGCCGGGGGGGATGGACCCCTATGCCTCGGCCGCGTCCGATGTGTTCCAGGACCTGTTCGGCCAGGGATCGTTCACGGGCAAGGGCATCTATGACGTCGACGCATTCGAAGCCGCGATGGCGGGCCGCATCGCGCCGGGCACTGTCCTCAGCCACGATCTGCTGGAGGGGGTGTTCGCCCGCGCGGGCCTGGCCTCGGACATCGAGGTGGTCGAGGCGTTCCCCGCCCGCCACGACCTGGCCGCCGCCCGCCAGCACCGCTGGACCCGCGGCGACTGGCAGTTGGCAGGGCGCGTGACGGACGCGGCCACGCCCATGCTGGGACGCATCAAGATCGCCGATACCCTGCGCCGGTCGCTGCTGGCGCCCTTCACGCTGGCCGCGCTGCTGGCAGGCTGGCTGTCGCCGCAGCCGGTCGCGGCGACGGCGCTGCTGCTGGTCGTGCTGGCCCTGCCCTCCATCCTGCCCATGCTGCTTGGCATGATGCCGCGCGGCCCATCCCCAGATATGCGCAGCCACCTGCGCCAATCGGCGGGCGATGCGCGCGCGGCACTGGCGCAGCTGGCGCTGACGCTGGCCATGCTGCCCGACACCGCGTGGCGCATGGGCGACGCGATCCTGCGCACCGCATGGCGCATGCGCGTGTCGCGCCGCCACCTGCTGGAATGGACCACCGCCGCGCAAGATCAGGTCGGGCCGCGCCCGGACCTTGCCGCGCTGGCGCGCCGTATGGCGGGCGGTCTGGCGCTGACCGTGATCGTCGTGGCGATTGTCGCGGCGATTGCCCCGGCCGGGATGCCGCTGGTCCTGCCCTTTGCCCTGCTGTGGCTGGCCGCACCCCTGATCGCGCAGCGCAGCGGGCGGGTGCAGCCCCCCGATGCGCGGCCCCTGTCGCCCGAATCCGCGCGGGCCCTGCGCCTGACCGCGCGTCGGACCTGGCATTTCTTTCAGACCTTCGTGACGGCCGAACACCGTCACCTGCCGCCCGACAACCATCAGGAAACGCCGGTGCCGCTGACGGCGGCCCGCACCTCTCCCACGAATATCGGCCTCTATCTGCTGTCCTGCGTCGCCGCGCGGGATTTCGGCTGGATCGGCCTGCCCGAGACGGTGTCCCGCCTGCAACAGACGCTGGAATCGGTCGCAGCGCTGGAAAAGCTGAATGGCCACCTGTTCAACTGGTACGATACGACCGATGGCACGGTGCTGGCCCCGCGCTATGTCTCGACCGTGGACAGCGGCAATCTGGCCGGGCATCTGATCGCGCTGGCGCAAGCCTGCCAGGACTGGGCCGACGCGCCGGACCAGGACGTCCGCCCCGGCCTGCTGGACACGCTGGACCTTGCCCGCCCGGATGGCAACCCCGAGCTGATGGACCGGATCGCGGTCGCCATCACCGCGCCGCAGCCCGAATGGGCCGCGATCGCGCGCCTGACCCGCGGGGCCGGCACGGATTGCCCGTGGCTGGCATCGCTGCATCATCAGGCGGCGGCGCATCTGGCCGATCCCGACCCCGACCAGTTGGACGCCCTGCGCGCATTGGCCGTGCAGGCGCATGACATGGCTTGGGCGATGCAGTTCGGCTTTCTGCTGGACCCCGACCGCAAGCTGCTGTCGATCGGCTTTGCCCAGTCCGAGAACACCCGCGACCGCAGCTGCTATGACCTGCTGGCGTCCGAGGCGCGGCTGGCCAGTCTGTTCGCCATCGCAAAGGGCGACATTCCCGCAACCCACTGGTTCCGGCTTGGCCGCCCGGCCGTCCCGATGGCGGGCGGCGCGACTCTGGGGTCGTGGTCGGGGTCGATGTTCGAATACCTGATGCCGATCCTGGTCATGGACGAACCGCCGGGCAGCCTGCTGGATCAGTCGAATCGCCAGTCGGTCGTGGCCCAGCAACGCTATGGCCGCCGCCGCGGAGTGCCGTGGGGATTGTCGGAATCCGGTTTCAACGCGCGCGACCTGCAGATGAATTACCAGTACTCCAGCTTTGGCGTGCCCGATCTTGGCCTCAAGCGGGGGTTGGAGGCAGATCTGGTCGTGTCGCCCTATGCCAGCGCGCTGGCCGCGATGGTCGATCCGCAGGCGGCGGCAGACAACCTGGCGCAACTGGCCGATTTGGGCGCGGTGGGGCCCTTCGGCTTTTACGAGGCGCTGGATTTCACGCCCCTGCGCCGCCCCACCGGGCAGGCCGTGGCGCTGGTGCGCAGCCACATGGCGCATCACCAGGGCATGACCATCGTCTCCATCGCCAACGTGCTGCAGGACGGGCGCATGCGCGCGCGGTTCCACGCCGAACCCGCGATCCGCGCGGCCGAACTGCTGCTCCAGGAACGCATCCCGCGCAATATTCCCGCCGCGATCCCCCGCTTGGACGCCAGTGCCCCCCGCCCGGCCTCGACCGAGGACATGCAGCGCATGGCCATGATCGAGGGGGCGCCCCACAGGCCGCCGATCGCGCATATCCTGTCGAATGGCCGCTATGGCGTGACCCTGACCGCCACGGGCGGCGGCACCAGCCGGTGGGGGCCGCTGGCGGTCACGCGGGCCGAGACCGATCCCGCCTGCGACGAGGGCGGCAGCCGCCTGTGGATCCGCGATCTGCGCACGCAGGCCCTGACCCGGATCGGCGGCGCGGACCCCACCGATCACGCCCGCGTCGAGTTGTTCGAGGATCGCGTGCTGTTCCAGCGCCAGGACGGCCCGCTGTCCACCGCGCTGGAGGTGCTTGTGTCGGGCGAGGACGATGCCGAGGTGCGGATGCTGACGCTGACCTCGACCGCCCGCGTGCCGGTGTCGCTGGAGCTGACCTCCTATGCCGAGCTGGTCCTGACCACGCCGCAGGCCGAGGCCGCGCATCCCGCCTTTGCCAAGATGTTCGTGCAGACCGAATACCTGGCCGAATACGGCGCGCTGATCGCGACCCGCCGCCCGCGCAGCCCGGGCGAGCCACGCATCTGGGCCGCCCATTTCACGGTGGTCGAGGCCACCCAGTCCGCGCCCATGCAGTTCGAGACCGACCGCGCCGCCTTTCTGGGTCGCGACAATGATCTGCGCCACGCGGCGGCCCTGGCACCGGGGGCCACGCTGCAGGGCGGGGTCGGCACCGTGCTGGACGCGGCCTTCGCGCTGCGCCATCGCATCACCATCGCGCCGGGCGGGGCGGCGCGGCTGGCCTTCTGGACGGTGGTGGCCGACACGCGGGCGGGCCTGATCGACCTGATCGACAGGCATCATGACCGTAACGCGGTCGACCGCGCGCGGACCCTGGCCTGGACCCAGGCCCAGGTGCAACTGCGCCATCTGGGGATCACCACAGCCCAGGCCGCGGCGTTCCAGGCGATGACCGCGCCGATCCTGTGGCCGGACGGCCGGTTCCGCGCCCCGGCGGGAACCGGGGCGCCAGGCAAGCAGTCCGTGCTGTGGTCGCAGGGCGTCTCCGGCGATCTGCCCATCGTGCTGATGCGCATCGCGGATCAGCACGACATGGCGCAGGTCGAACAGGTCCTGCTGGCGCAGGAATACTGGCGCATGAAGGGCCTGGCCGTGGACGTGGTGATGCTGAACGAACACCCGGCGTCCTATGTCCAGGGCCTGCAATCGGCCATCGAGGCCGCACTGCGCGGTGCCCGTCCGCGGGCGCAGGCCGAGGCGCCGGGCGGTCAGGTCCATGCCCTGCGCCGCGACCTGCTGCCGCCCGAGGTCACCGCGCTGCTGCTGGCCACTGCCCGTGTGGTGCTGATCGCGCGCAACGGACCGCTGGCCGATCAGGTGGCCGCGATGGCCGCACCGCTCGCCAAGGCCGTCCGCATGCCCCGCGTGCCGCACGGCGCGCCGCCCCGGACCGACGCGGCAACCGGCGTGGCCGAGACGCTGGAGTTCTTCAACGGCACCGGCGGCTTTGCCCGCGGGGGGCGCGAATACGTGGTGATCCTGGACCAGGGCCGGACCACCCCCGCGCCCTGGATCAACGTGATCGCCAATGACGGCTTCGGCTTTCACGTCTCGGCCACCGGCGCAGGCTGCACCTGGGCCGAGAACAGCCGCGAAAACCGCCTGACCCCCTGGTCCAACGACCCGGTGACGGACCCCGCGACCGAGGCCTTCCTGATCCGCGACGACGACACGGGCGCGGTCTTTTCGCCCACCGCCCGCCCGCTGGCGGGTCCGGGACGGCACGTCGCCCGCCACGGCATGGGCTATAGCCGGTTCGACCATCACGCAGGCGGTTTGGCGCTGGAGCTGCTGCAGTTCGTGCCGCTGGAGGGTGCTGTGCGGATTTCAACCCTGCAGATCCGCAACCTGGGCACGCAGCCGCGGCGGCTGACCGTGATCGCCTGCACGCAGCCGGTGATGGGTGTCACCCGCGCCGGGTCGGCGCAGCATCTGGTCAGCGAACGCGATGCGGACACCGGGGCCCTGCTGGTCCGCAACCCGTGGAACGTGGCCTTTCCCGACCGGGTGATGTTCGCCGACCTGATGGGCGTACAAACCGCCGTCAGCGGCGACCGGGCCGAGGTTCTGGGACCGGACGGTGCGCTGTCACCCCCGACCGCCCGCCTGTCGGGGCGCGCAGGCGCGGGCCTGGACCCCTGCCTGTCGCTGGAAACGCCGGTGCTGTTGGCGCCGCGCGCCACGGTGCAGGTCGGGCATCTGCTGGGACAGGCGCCCACGACCACCGAAGCACAGGCGCTGATCGCCCGGATGCGCGACGCGGACCCCGCAGATCTGCTGGCGCAGGTCGAGGCGCATTGGCAATCGGTCACAGGCACCATCCAGGTGTCGACACCGGACCGGGCCATGGACATCATGGTGAACGGCTGGCTGCCCTATCAGACGCTGGCCTGCCGCATTCAGGCCCGCGCGGCATTCTATCAGGCCAGCGGCGCATACGGCTTTCGCGATCAGTTGCAGGACGGCATGGCGATGACGCTGGCCCAGCCCTTACGGGTACGCGCGCATCTGCTGCACGCAGCATCAAGGCAGTTTCCGCAAGGCGATGTGCAACACTGGTGGCTGCCCCATTCGGGTCAGGGGGTACGCACCCGCATTTCGGACGATTGCGTCTGGCTGGCGCATGCGGTGGCGGATTACGTGGCGGTGACCGGCGATCTGGACGTGTTGGACCACGACCTGCCCTATCTGGACGGTCCCGCCGTGGCGGCGGGTCAGCACGATGCGTTCTTCCTGCCCGACCTGTCCGCACAGCGCGGCACGCTGTGGGATCACGCCGCCTTAGGGCTGTCCCGCGCCATCGCGCAGACCGGTGCCCTGGGCCTGCCGCTGATCGGCACGGGCGACTGGAATGACGGTATGAACCGCGTCGGCGAAGACGGACAGGGAGAGAGTGTCTGGCTGGGCTGGCTGCTGCTGGACGCGCTGCGCCGCATGGCGCGGCTGGCCGATGCCCGCGACCCCGTGATCGCGGTCGAGTGGCGCGACCATGCCGACAGGCTGGCCGCGGCGCTGGAGACGCATGGCTGGGACGGCGACTGGTACCGGCGCGCGACCTTCGACGATGGTAGCTGGCTGGGATCGGCGGCCTCTCCGGCCAGTCGGATCGATTCCATCGCGCAAAGCTGGGCCGTGCTGTCCGGCGGCGCCGACCCCACCCGCGCCGCCCGCGCCATGGGGTCGCTGGAGACGCAGTTGGTCGTGCCCGATCCGGGGCTGGTCCTGCTGTTCACGCCGCCCTTCGACGGGGCGGCGACGGGCAACGACCCCGGCTATATCGCGGGCTATCCGCCGGGCCTGCGCGAGAATGGCGGTCAGTACAGCCATGCCGCCATGTGGGCGATCCTGGCCCATGCCAGGATGGGCAACGGCACGGCGGCCGCGCGGCTGCTGGCGATGGTGAACCCGATCAACCATGCGCTGACCCCGCAGGACGCCGGACGCTATCGGGTCGAACCCTATGTCGTGGCGGCCGACGTCTATTCCGTCGCGCCCCATGTCGGGCGGGGCGGCTGGACTTGGTATACCGGTTCCGCTGCCTGGATGTACCGGGCCGCGACCGAGGGCATCCTGGGCATCCGGCGCCGCGGCGGCCATTTGGTGATCGCCCCCTGCCTACCGCAGGACTGGCCTGGCATCACCGCGCGCCTGCAGGTCGATGGAACGACGATCACGGTCGAGGTCACGCGCGGCGGCGATGCCGATCGCTGTCCCTGCGCCTTTGTCCCGCTGGACGGGGGGTGTCACGCCATCACCCTGACCCTGTCGTGAGGTTCGGTCGCCTGATCTGGATCAAGGCGCGCCCTGCCCTGGCGTGCGATGATCGGGGCCAGACAGACCGCACCGGAACGACCCCCATGCACGCCGCCCTGCCCCTTGCCGCCCCACGGCACGCATGACCCGCCTGGCCCCGACACTGACCGTCGATCCGCAGGGCCCGCGCCTGGTCCTGTCGGGCGATCTTGTCGTCTGGACCCTGGGCCAGCTGCCCCCACAGGACGCGACCGGGATCGACCTGGCCGCCCTCGCCCGCCTGGACACCGCCGGCGCGTGGGAGCTGGCGCGACGACGCGCGGCGGGGGCGGCCCTGACCGGCCTGTCCGCGCGGCATGCCGACCTGTTGGCCACGGTGACGGCCGCGCTGCCCGTGGCCGACCCGCCGCCGCCCTTCGTGCCAGCATGGCAGCGCATGCTGCAGGCGACGGGAAAACGGGTCACGGGCGCGGGCCTGTACCTGGTCCAACTGGCCGAATATCTGGGCCGCACCTTGGCCGCGCTGGCGCGCGCGTTGCGCCATCCGACGCGGTTTCCGCTGACGGCTCTGGTCCATCACGCGCAGGAAACCGGCCTGCGCGCGGTGCCCATCGTCACGGTCATGTCCTTTCTGATCGGGGTGGTGCTGGCCTTTCAGGGGTCCGACCAGCTGCGCCAGTTCGGGGCCGAGGTCTTTGTCGTGGACCTGATCGCGATCTCCATCCTGCGGGAACTGGGCATCCTGCTGACCGCGATCGTGGTCGCGGGGCGCACGGCCTCGGCCCTGACGGCGTCCATCGGATCGATGAAGATGCGCCAGGAGATCGATGCCATGCGCACCCTGGGGCTGGACCCCGACATGGTGCTGATCCTGCCCCGCATCCTGGCGCTGGTCATGGTGCTGCCGATCCTGGGGCTGATCTCTGCAGTCGCGGGGCTGCTGGGCGGCGCGGTGATGTCCTGGGTCGAGCTAGGCATATCCCCGGCCGTGTTCCTGGCCCGGCTGGCCGATATCAGCGTGACCCATGTCATCGTCGGGCTGACCAAGGCGCCGGTCTTTGCCCTGATCATCGGCGTGATCGGCTGTCACGCGGGGATGCAGGTCGGCAAGGACGCGGAATCCCTGGGGCGGATGACCTCGTCCGCGGTGGTCAGCGCGATCTTTGCGGTCATCATCGCGGATGCGGCATTCTCCATCTTCTTTGCTCGGGTGGGGCTGTGAACGAGGCCGTTGTCCAGGTGCGGGGCCTGCGCACGCAATTCGGCAGCCACGTCGTCCATGACGGCCTGGACCTGGACCTGAACCGGGGAGAGATCCTGGGCGTGGTCGGCGGGTCGGGCACGGGAAAATCCGTCCTGCTGCGGGCCATCGTGGGGCTGGACGCGGTCCGGGCCGGGACCATCGACGTGCTGGGCAACCGCATCGGCACGCTGTCCGGCCCCGACCGGCGCGCGTTGGAACAGCGGTGGGGCGTCATGTTCCAGGACGGCGCGCTGTTTTCGTCCCTGACCGTGCGCGAGAATGTCGAGGTTCCGCTGCGCGCCGTTCCCGGCCTGACCAACGCGCAGTGCCGCGGCCTGGCCGAACTGAAGATCGGCATGGCGGGCCCGCCGTGGAAGGCCAATGACGACATGCCCGCCGATCTGTCGGGCGGCATGCGCAAGCGCGCCGGACTAGCCCGCGCCCTGGCCCTGGACCCCGAGATCCTGTTTCTGGACGAACCCACCGCCGGGCTGGACCCGATCGGGGCGTCCGCCTTTGACCGGCTAATCGTCACGCTGCGTAACGCGCTGAACCTGTCGGTGTTTCTGGTCACCCATGATCTGGACACGCTGCATGCCTGCTGCGACCGGGTCGCGGTTCTGGCCGAACGCCGCGTGCTGACCACCGGCACGATGGCCCAGATGCTGGATGTCGATGACCCCTGGGTCCACGAATATTTCCACGGACCGCGTGCGCGCGCCGTCACCGGCAAGGATTAGGCGCATGGAAACCAAGGCCAATTACGCGCTGATCGGCGCCTTCACCATCGCGGGGTTCCTGGGGATCTTGGGGTTCGTGCTGTGGTTCGCGCAGCTGCAGCTGGACCGGCAGTTCGCCTATTACGACGTCTATTTCCCCGAGGTGTCGGGCCTTGGCCCCGCATCCGAGGTCCGCTTTGCCGGCCTGCCGGTCGGGCGGGTCGTGGACATGCGGCTGGCGCCGGGGAACCCCCTGCCGGTGCGCGTCCGCATCGAGGTGATCCTGGACACCCCGATCCGCAGCGACAGCCTGGCCGCGCTGGAGGTGCAGGGCGTCACCGGCGTGGCGCTGGTCGCGGTCACGGCCGGGTCGGCCCGCGCGCCGCTGCTGCGCGTCGCGGACACGTCCGAGGTGCCGGTCATCGCCTCCAGCCGGTCGGCCCTGCAGACGCTGACGGACGAAGGGCCGCAGATCATCGCCCGCCTCAGCCTGGTGGCCGAACAGCTGACCCAGATCCTGGGGCCGCAGAACCAGGGGCGGGTGGCCGCGATCCTAGACAATGTCGAACGCTCCAGCGGCAATCTGGATCAGGCGCTGGCGGATGTGGCGGCGGCGACTGATGCAATCGCGGTCGCGGCAACGGGCATCGCGGCGTTCGGGGACCAGATGGACGGCTTGGGCGGCAGCGCGGCGATCACGCTGGACCGCTTTGCCGACGCCGCCGTGCAGGCGCAAGCGACGCTGGACCGGGTGGACGGCTATGTCCAGGGCGACCTGGCCACGCTGACGCAGGAGGTGCAGCGCGGCGCGGCGGGGCTGGGCGATCTGGCCGATCGGGGGCGATCCAGCCTGGACCGGCTGGACACGACGCTGGCCGCCGGGACCGGGGCGTTCGACACCGCGCAACGCGTGATGGGCGATCTGACGCCCGTCGCCGCCGACCTGCGCACCACACTGAGCGCGGTCACCACCGCCATGACCGGCCTGCCGGAGGACCTGCCCCGCATCGGCGCCAGCCTGCGCGCGGCATCCGACAACGCGGCGGCGGCATTCGCGTCGCTGCGGGGCGTGCTGGACGGCGCGCGCGGACCGGTTCAGTCCTTTGCGGGCGACACGTTGCCCCAGATCACCCGCCTGTCGCAGGACATGCGCACGCTGGTCCAGAACATGGATCAGCTTGTCTCGACCCTGCGGCGCAACCCGGCGCAGCTGCTGTCCGGCCCCCGCACCCCCGAATTCCGCAGATGAGGTTCCCCATGCGCCTGCCGACCGCCCTTTTGATCGCCGCCACGGCCACCCTGCCCGGCTGCGGCGCGCTATCCGCGCTGCAGGGCGAACCAGAGCGCGACCTGTTCGAGCTGCGCGCCCCGGCAGCGCTGTCCTGCCCGCGGTCCCGCATTGGCGAATTGGTGATCGAACCGCCCAAGGCGCGCGGGACGCTGGACAGCAACCGCATTATGATCCGCCCTTCGGCCCTGCAGACGCAGTACCTGCCGGATGCCGAATGGGGGGACACGGTGCCCGCCATGCTGCAACGCCTGCTGGTCGAAAGCCTGAGCGCGACCGGCAGCTTTGATCAGGTCGGTCGCGCGCCCCTGGGCCTGTCGGGCGACGTCGCGATGATCAGCGAAGTTCAGGATTTCAACGTCGATATGTCCGCCGACGGCACGCTGATCCGCCTTGGAGTCGGGGCGCAGCTGGTCGATGAGATGGAGGCGAAGGTCATCGCTCGTGGCCGCTTTGCGGCGACCGTGCCAGCCGCCGGCACCCGCACCGCGGACCTGATCCCGGCCTTTGACGCCGCCACGCGTCATCTGATCGGCCAGATGACCGCATGGACGCTGGACGCTGCTGGTGTGGATCCCGGCGCATGCCGCTAGGCGCCCTACCGACACCTACCCCACATCCTGCAACAGGAGATGCGACATGACCGATGTTCGGTTCGATTTCACGGGAAAGACTGCACTGGTCACGGGTGCCGGGTCCGGCATCGGCCGCGCCATCGCGCAGGAGCTGGGCGCATCGGGCGCAACCGTCGTCGTCAGCGACCTTGACGACGACGCATGCCGGACGGTCGTCGACACGATCACCACCGCGGGCGGGACGGCATGGCCCTGCGCCGCCGATGTCGCCGACGAGGACGCAATGAAAGCGCTGGTTGATTTTGCCCGGACCCGCGGCGGCGGCCTGCACATGGCTGTCAACAATGCCGGCATCGGCGGCCCAGACCTGCCCACGGGCGCGTATCCGTCGGACGCCTGGCGGCGGGTGATCGACGTCAACCTGAACGGCGTCTTTCATGGGATGCGCTGGCAGATCGCGGCGATGCTACAAACCGGGGGCGGGTCGATCGTGAACATGTCCTCGATCCTGGGCGCGGTCGGGTTCGCGCATGCGGCCCCCTATGTCGCCGCCAAGCACGCATTGTTGGGCCTGACCCGGACCGCGGCGATCGAATATGCCGCGCAGGGCGTGCGGATCAACGCGGTGGGCCCTGCATTCATCGACACGCCGCTGCTGACGGCGAACCTGACCCCCGACGTGCTGGCCGCGCTGGCAGCCCGGCACCCCATCGGCCGCATCGGCACCCCCGAAGAGGTGTCCGCGCTGGTCTGTTTCCTGCTGTCGCGCCGGGCGTCCTTCATCACCGGCAGCTATCACCTGGTCGATGGCGGCTATACCGCCGTCTGATCTAATCCATCATTGCGCATGATGGCCCTGTCGTAGGCCATCCGGGCATTCCCGGTCACCCATGGGATACCAGTCTTAGTCCAGCGAGAAAGGTGCCGTCATGTCATGTGATTCCTGCAGGCGACCCGACCGAATGCGTGTTGGCCGCGGCACGGCGATGCAGAGATGCTGATCATGGCCCAGGATCGTCTGAAAACCGCCCTGTTGGCCATTGCCGCGCTTGGCCTGACGGCCGGCCTGGCCCTGTGGGCGGCGGGGCGGGCCGATCTGGCGACAATGGCCTGGTCGGTGGGCGTCATTCCCGTGCTGGCAGCCCTTGTGGCCGAAATCATCGGCAGCCTTGCGCGACAAGAGGTCGGCCTGGATATCGTGGCCGCGCTGTCGATGTCGGCGGCGCTGGTCTTTGGCGAAACGCTGGCGGCAGCAGTGGTCGCGCTGATGTATTCGGGCGGGACGTTTCTGGAAAGCTTTGCCCAGGGCCGCGCCCAACACGAAATGTCGGCGCTGCTGTCGCGCGTGGCCCGCACCGCCACACTCTACCGCAACAGCCGGTTGACCCAAGTGCCGCTGGACGACATCGCCCCGGGCGACCTGCTGCTGATCAAGCAGGGCGAGGTCGCGCCCGTGGACGGCACCCTGGCATCAGGCAATGCCATGCTGGACCAGTCCGCGTTGACGGGTGAATCCCTGCCCGTCCGCCTGTCTCAGGGTGCCGATGTCATGAGCGGCGCGACCAACGCGGGCGAGGCGTTCGATCTGCGTGCGACCCGCCGCGCGGCCGACAGCACCTATGCCGGGATTGTGCGGCTGGTTCGCGCGGCGCAGAATTCGCGCGCGCCGATGGCGCGGCTGGCGGACCGGTATTCCCTGTTGTTTCTGGGTTTGACGGTCGCTTTGGCGACGGCCGCGTGGTGGTTCACCGGCGATCCGATCCGCGCGGTGGCCGTCCTGGTCGTCGCCACCCCCTGCCCGCTGATCCTGGCGGTGCCGGTGGCGCTGGTGGCGGGGTTGTCACGCGCGGCGCGCTTTGGCGTGCTGATCAAGGGCGCGAAACCGCTGGAGGCGATGGCCCGAATCAGGACGCTGATCGTGGACAAGACCGGCACCCTGACCGATGGGCGGCCCAGGATCGTTGCGGTCCATGCGACGGGCGAGATGCCCGAGGACCGGGTCCTTTATTTTGCGGCCGCGCTGGATCAGTTTTCCCAGCATCCGGTTGCCCAGGCCGTGGTGGCCGCCGCCCGTGCCAAGGGGGCCACGCTGCCCGTCCCGACCGACGTGGTCGAAACCCCGGGCGAGGGCGTGACCGGCACCGTTGATGGCCGCGCCGTGGTGGTCGGCGGCACGGGCTACGTGGCCGCGCGGTCGGGATCTGCGGCTTGGGACATGGCGGCGCAGGAACCCGGCGCGGTGCTGGTCGCGGTGGCGGTGGACGGGCAACCGGCCGGCTGGCTGGTCATGTCCGACAGCCTGCGGGCGGGCATCGGCGACCTGCTAGCGGGCCTGCGCGAACAGGGCATCGCACGCATCGTGCTGGCCACGGGGGACCGGCACGCTGTGGCGATGGCCGTCAGCCGCGGCCTGTCGCTGGAGGCGGTCCATGCCGATCTGACGCCCGATCAGAAGGTGCTGCTGGTGCTGTCTGAACGCTTGAACGGGCCGGTGATGATGGTGGGCGACGGCGTGAATGACGCGCCCGCGCTGGCGGCCGCCGATGTCGGCGTGGCGATGGGCGCGCGCGGCGCCGCCGCCAGCGCCGAGGCGGCGGATGTCGTCCTGCTGGTCGACCATCTGGACCGGCTGCTGCCGGGCCTTATGGTGGCACGCGGCGCGCGCCGCATCGCGCTGGAAAGCGTCGTGGCCGGGATCGGCCTGTCGGTCATGGGCATGATCGCGGCGGCGCTTGGATATCTGACCCCCGTGCAAGGCGCGCTGCTACAGGAGGCAATCGATATTGCCGTCATTCTGAACGCGCTGCGGGCGCTGACGCTTAATGCAGGAAAATTCGCCGGAGCGAACTAGGGTCGTCGAGGACTGAATAACCCGATGTTTTGTGGGCACTTTCATTGCTCGGTGTTTGATTCCGCGGTTTGATGGCGCGATCCTTATCCTAGCAATTGAAGAATACCCTATGAGACGAGCTCGTCACTGAAGCGCGACGACCACGCATGCTGAGGCAGAGGTACTATGTGCCCAGATGGTTTCGAGAAAGAAAAGTGCTGGCCTAACCCCAACTTTACCTAACACCTAGGCGCTTCGGTCCCAACTGCTCACTCATCTTTCCGCTCCCGACCCCCCGCCCGACGCACGACATCATTGACCCCCGACATCGCGGCATCGAGATCCGCCATGATCCGGTCCAGTTGGCCCTCGTCGCGCCCTCCCTTTATCCGCTCCAAGGCACCGGTCGGCTTTATGCGTTCGCTCGGGTCCTCGCGGCCGGCAAGCGCACCGCGACGAACCGCCCCTGCCCCTCCCGCATGTCCCATCCGCGAGGCCAGGGAGGGCAGCGCCCAGAACCGGGAGGTGCTGCGGGCGGTGAGGTTGCTGAGGCAGCCGGCATCGACGAGCTCGGCGATCAGCGACAGGGCCGTCCGGCGCGTCACCCCCAGTTGATCCATGACCATCGCCGAGCTGATCACCGGCTGCGCCTTCAGATAGGTGATCAAGTCGCCAAGGCGCGACCGCCCGTGTGCAGACGACGTCATGGCCGTGAGACGCGTCAGCTCATGGCGCAGGGTCCCCAGATGACCGAGATCATGTGAGAGGCTCCGCGTGGCGGCATCCAGGAACGAGGCCAACCCGGTCATCGGCGACCAGACCCGGAAGCCGGTGCGGGTCAGCGACACGGATGGCGGCACGATCCACCCGGCAACAGCCGGCATCAGCAGGCCCCCTGCCCTCTCGTCCAGCTCATCGCGGCCGACCCTTCGATCAGGAGACAGCCCCTGCACGTGCCGCGCGGCACCCTCCACGGCCATGAAGACCAGCCGCTCGGCCACCGGGCTGCTGCGCCGGGAGCGGAAGGCATAGCTGGCCGCCGCGCGCCATCCCGCCAGGATCGGAACGTGGGACCAAGCGCGAGCGGCCTCCACGACCAGGGGCAGCTCCGCATCCTCGAGACGATCGCCCTCATCGCGTGTCTGACCGATGGGCGCGGCGGCCACTTCGATCCGGCGCAGAGCCGCGACCGGCGCGCCGAACGGATCCCCGGGCCGCCGGATGACGGTCAGGACCTTCAGGGCCATCTCGGCCGCCCGGGCATCCTCGTCCATCGCGGTGCCACTGGTGAGACGCAGCACCATCCCCTGTGTCGAGATCCGTTCACCTTCAAGGCCGACCGAGGCGGCAGCCTCCAAAAGGCTCGTCTCCATCCGCCACAGTGCAGCCAAGGCGGGGTCAGCCAAGAGAATGCCCTCGACCCTCGCAGCCTGGGTCTCGGCACTCAAAAGCAGCGATCCGACATCCATCTGATAATCCATGATTATGATACCAACAGTTTAGCATATTTCCAGCATTCTACAGTTGCCTAGTACTTTCAGAAATGGGCCGAAGTCACTGCCATCCCGCCACTCAGGCAGATGAAATCCCGAAGGCGTTGGAATACGGCCTAGAGAGCGCAGGAAGGCGCCCATTTCCGTCCCGTGCTGGGCGCAGAGGATCTGCGCAACCGTACGGCAGACGCAGACATCGGCGTTGCACCTGTTTGCAAACGGTCATTTATTGGCGTCTTCAAATATTGGAAGATGGTCTCACATGCCGCTGATTGGCTATGCCCGCGTCTCTACGGATGATCAGACACTGCTGCCGCAGGCCCAGGCCTTGAAAGCCGCAGGCTGCTCAGTCATTCGCGAGGAGCACGGCTCCGGAGGCAATCGCGCCCGCCCCGTCCTGACGAGCGTCCTGGACGGTATCCGCAAGGGAGACACACTGGTCGTCGTTCGGATCGACCGACTGGCCCGGTCCCTCTCGCATCTGCTGGAGATCATCGAGCAACTCGAAGCAAAGGGCGCATTCTTTCGTTCGATCGAGGATCCGATCGATACGGCATCGCCCCAGGGAAAGTTCACGCTTCAGGTGCTGGGGGCTGCGGCAGAGTTCGAGCGGGCCTTGATCCGCGAGCGCACGAAGGCGGGACTGGCCAGCGCACGTCTTGAAGGGCGGATCGGTGGAAATCCCGGGCTGCGTGCCCGAAACCCTGACGCGCTGCGCAAGGTACGCCTGGCGCGGCATGACGGCTACATGGAACGCGTTGCCCAGACCGCAGGGGACTGGGTTCCCCATGTACGCAGGATGCGCCCACACATGGCCTGGGAGGATATCCTGCGGATCATCAATGCATCCCTGCCCCAGAACCGACAATGGACACAGCCGCGGCTCCTGAGGGCTGTGCGGGCCTATGTTCGGGACGGCTTCCTGCCCGAGGAGGTCCTCGGGCGTGCCGCCCGACGCGTAGGCGACGACCGTCTGCCGGCGATCGTGGCTGCGATAAAGGGGGCGGACCCGCACATGACCCTGCAGGCCATCTGCGATCGCCTGGAGGCGATGCGCGAGCGCACCCCCCGCGGGCGGACGACGTGGCAACCCTCATCGGTCAAGATGCTGCTGGCACAGGCTGAGAAGTTGGGGATACTGTCGCTACCAGCTCAGGACATACTTCCACGCGAAGTATGAGGTCTTGGCTAGTTCCGCACGTGCTGTAAGCTCATATTGTGTGATTGCGACAACATTAGCCTACCAGACGACGCCCCCTGCCCCACCGGATCAAGACCGTCGACGCAGCGAGCCCTACTAGGGCGGCTGCAGTTGGCCCTCCAAGGCATGGCAGGCCACGCAACGAAACTATCGGGGGCGCGGTATGGGTATAGGCCGCGAACCAAGGTGCAGGTGGAGCGGGAACATGCGGTAGTGGGGGATCTGCCGCTGTTTGGCGGACATCTGTTGTTTATGGATTGCAACCCAACCCCTGCAGATATGATTGACAGGTCCCTAACGGACCTCATCATCTGTGCTTGCCTCATTAACACGGTTTCGGAATTTACCGCTCTCTTAATTTTCAAAAATTCAGCGCTGAAAATTTTTAAAGCTTGTCGCCTTTCACTAGATCGCGGATGTGCTTCTCTAGATAGTCCTGCATCGAGACCCCGCGACGCAGCAACCAGATCTTGAACAGCGCGTGCGTCTCCGGATCGAGACCAAAGCTTGGCCGAGCTTCCGTCGCGGTACGAGGCTTCGGCGGGCGCCCTCGGCGCGCCGGCGCAGCCTTCTCGAGCGGTTTAGGTTCGCGTTTAGGTGTCTCCCCTGCCCCGCGCTGCTCAACGCCCTCGATCGGCGCTGGCTCGTCTGCTCCAGGATCGACCATGCCATCGAATGAAAAACCGCCTTTCTTAGCCATTGAGCAGCCCCTGTACGTAAGCCCACAAGTTGCGCGCTTCCTGCGCCGCCTTGGCATCCCCCGCTTCGGTGACCCCCTGCCCCGTCGCAGCGGTCTCAGCATAGATTACGCGCATAGCAGAATTCACCGGCGCGACCTTTCCATATTGCGCCAGCACGCGCCCAGCCTCGTCCGTAACCTTCGCCCGCGGCGTCTGAGAGAGGACAAAGGCGAAGTCCGACCCTGCGGCCTTGGCGGCCTTCAGCGTGGCACCTACAGCCCGTAGATCATGAGGCGAGGGACGGACGGGGATCAGTACCAAGTCAGCAGCTGCCATGACGCTTTCTAGCCATTCCGGGGCAGCTGGTGGCGTGTCGACTACGAGCAGGTCGAAGTGCTTCGCCAAAGCAGGTAGCGCCGCTTTCACTTTTTCAGGCGCCGGGTCGCTATTAGGCATGCTGGGCCATTCGCCGTCCCTGCCCTCCCACCATCCGCGCAGGCTGCGCTGCGGGTCGAGATCGATCATCGCAACCTTCATTCCATCCTGTGATGCGGCGACAGCCATATTGATGGCCGTTGTGGTTTTCCCAGCCCCGCCTTTCTGCGAAGCGATAACGATCGTTTTCATTGTCAAATTAACCCACTTTCTACGGTTTCAATTTTCAGCGCGGAAAATTTTAATAGCGACCAATTCCCCGCTTGCCCACGCGACCAACTAAGACCAACTAAGACCAACTAAGACCAACTAAGACCAACTAAGACCAACTAAGACCAACTAAGACTAACTAAGACTAACTAAGACCATACCAGATAAGGCCCTCAATTTACAAAGCCTCCGAGCGATAACTTTTCCAATTTTAAAATTCATAGCGCTGTAAATTTACCGCGCTATGAATTTGCTGCGTAAAAACGTGTACGCACGCCGGCGCGTCTAATTTTTCAAGCGTCAACGTGCAGAATTTACCGCTCTGAAAATTTATCGAGCCTTTACTCTAACAAGCCGGGAATTGAGAGCTGTCCATTCTTCTGCGAAGGGGCAGGACCTCCATGAAGCTCAGTATAAGCTAGCTTTTGTGCCTCCGGGCTCTTGATGGCCCATGCAATTTTGATCGCTCCTACTTTGCGGCCGACCTTTACCGGCTCGAACGCTGCATGGAATTCTGCTAGCCGATTCACCTCTTCAAAAGCAGGCCGAATGGCGAACTTTAGTAGGTTGGAATAGGTGCCCAGCTTGCCAGCTTCGACACCCAGCATTGAACGGAATTGGTCAATGTCGAACGTCTCGGAACGAATGTACGACAGCCGCGCACGCTTAGCGACGATCTCATAAAGGGCGAGGGCATACTTGCTGGACACCGCATGGATCACGTCGAGCTGCAGCTTGGCGAAGATCTGGCTGTCGCGCAGCAGCTCGACCAGAACCGGGTCGAACTCGTAGGTGAGATAGCCGCGGTCGTTCTTGCGATCAGCGATGGTAGTACGGCCGAGCAGGGGCACTAGCTCGACCCTGTCAGGGGAACGAATGGTGACGATAGTCCGCATAAGTGACTTGATCGCCTGCGCCAGGCGCTCGTTGCCTGCGTGTGAGAACTTGAGCGCACTCAGGGGAATGGTGAAGCGCTGATGGGGGATCGCCATGTCCGGTCCATGAGCATTGTGGAGCAACAGATTGAAAGCACGGCGGGCATTCAGCGTCAGCTTCTCGGCGCCATCGACCTCTACCAGTTCGGCAGGCTTGAGCATTTCTCCACCGAAGGGCCGTAATGCAAGCGTTGAAACCGTAGTTTTCGGGTCGTTTTCCATGCCAAACCGTAGCTGTGCTTCCTGTCTTTAACTACGGCTGAACGTTAAGGGTCAAACGAAAGCGGCAAAGCCGTAGTTTTTGGGTCGCTTAGAAGGGCAGGAGGCTTAAAATGCTAGCTTTGGCGCGAAACGACCCAAAAACTACGGCATTTCGACCCAATTTCTACGGCTTCGGGGATCTGAACGACCCCATTTCTACGGGATTTGCACCCAATAGCTACGGGTCGTTGATGTATTTTGGCCTCTTATCAATGCTTTAGATGCCAAAGAAGAAGAAGAAAGAGAAGAAGAGAAGATTACCCAAATGGGAGACAGCTTGCATGTCCCCAAACGCGAAAAGAACCACCGCACCTTATGAGCCGAAGAACGGTGATGACAGATGCTAGTGAGAAGGGCAGGGGGCTTTCAGCGATCGTCAGACCAGCCAATCTGGGCACAGCACGGCATCGACCGTCTCCTGCAGCTTCATCCGCCATGTCCTCGAACTGTGCCCCCAGGCCAATGCCTGCGAACCTCCTCCTGATTGACCGCTTCAGCTGCCGCCGCTAGCCTGATCCAAGGCGCGGAGGAGGCGCCTGGCTGCGGCGCTCATCGCCGCGGCTACGCAATTCGGGGCGGATGCACGGCACCGAACGGGGAGGAAACCGCATGAAGCTGATGATGGGTCTGGCGATCTGGAGTGCTGCGGCACTCTCGGCTGCAGGAGCATGGGCACAAGCCCTTCCAACCGCCGAGCCGGACATGGTAGGTATGTCTTCCGAGCGCCTCGACCGCATCGGTACAGCGTTCGAGGCCGAAGTTGGCCGCGGCGAATTGCCCGGTGCGGTGATCATGGTCGCCCGCGACGGACAGCTTGTCTACTCGGCAGCCGTCGGCGAACTCGCACCTGAGGCCGATACAGCAATGGTCGATGACGCGATCTTCCGGATCTACTCGATGACCAAACCGCTGACGTCCGTCGCTGCCCTGATCCTCATGGAGGAAGGCAAGCTGCAGCTCTCCGATCCGGTGCACAAGTTCCTGCCTGAGTTCGAAGGGCTGGAGGTCAGTGCCGGTGACGATGCGGGGCAGGGGGCCGAGCCCACCGACCGCCCGATGACGGTTCAGGACCTGCTGCGCCACACGTCGGGCCTCGCCTACGGCGAACTGACCCAGAACGAAGCGGTCAAAGCTGCCTATGCCGAAGCGGGTGCCTTCAATCCAGATGGCATGGCCTTCGACGCACGGGGACTATCCGGCGACGAGCAGGTGGCGGGCTTGGGCCGTGCGCCCCTCGCGCGGCAGCCCGGGACTCAGTGGGAGTACAGCCTTTCGACGGACGTGCTGGGTCGGGTCGTCGAAAAGGTCTCTGGCCAGCGGCTTGGCGATTTCCTCGAGGAGCGCGTCTTCGGTCCTCTCCAAATGGAAGACAGCGGCTTCCACGTGCCCGAGAACGCCGCGACGCGGCTTGCCGAACCCTTTGCTACCGATCCGGGAAGCCAAGAGCCCTTGCCGATGATCGACGTGAGCCAGCGGCCCGCCAATGACTCCGGTGGCGCAGGAGCCGTCTCTTCTGCCGGCGACTACCTTCGCTTTGCACAGATGCTCGCCAATGACGGTGAACTTGACGGCGTGCGGATCCTGAGCCCCACCACGGTGCGCCTCATGGCCTCAGACCACCTCGGCGAGATCGATCCGGGCGCAGGTCCGGGCCAGCTTCTACTAGGATCGCCCGGCTACACGTTCGGCCTTGGCGTCATGGTGCGCGAAGACGACGGCATCGCCAGCGTCCCCGGCGCGCAAGGCCAATTCATGTGGGCAGGCTACGGGGGGACCTATTTCTGGGTCGACCCAGAATACGATCTCGTAACCGTGTTTATGTCCCAACGCGCGGGCCCTAGCAGGGCATACTATCGCCGTCACGTGATGCAGCTCGTCTACCAGGCGATCACGGGTGAAGCGCCGAATGAAAGTCAGGAGGCCGCTCTCCAATAAGCGGTAATGATTGTTCAGACCTTTTGACATGGCACAGAAAGCTCGATGGGTCGGGGTCCATCAAAAACTCCGACCATCGTTGGCGCCTTGTTTGGAGTCGGGGACAAAAAACCGCAGCTCCAACAGTTGCGGGAGGAGGCACTGCCGCAAGTCGTTATCGGTGAGCAGCTCACGGGCTCTGTTCGGAACACGCATGCGGTTCATCGGCATCAACGCACTTTGGGCCGTGCGGATTTGATCAGCGCCGCGAGCATGATTATGCTTGCGGCACCGATGCCACAAGAACTCTAGAAGCGGAGATTGGCAGCCTGGACGCCTGGATGGTCCGGAACTGGTGGGCCGTTGCCAACCAGCAGTATGGCGGGGACCTCTACGGACTGAAAAAGATTGTGGCCCGTACGGCACAACGCGGTCTCTGGGGGAGCGACTTCGTGATGCCGTGGGTCAGGCGCAAGGGGGGGAGGTAGGCCTTGCCGGTCTCTCCATCTCTATATCCTCCCGTCGCGACCCGCCCAGCCCGCTACGCCCAAGTCGGAATGGCACAAAAATCAAGGTGCCTTTTGATAACCTTCCTTTGGATCTGTCATGGCAACAGATCCTTTCTGCGAAACTCCGTTAGGCCCTTCACCAGCATGTCGTAAGAGCGAGCTGCGGCCGTTTCAGCAGTTCTGTCAGCTCACCGCTTGAAGCCGAAGAAGTCACCAACCCTCTGCGTCACGCCCGAGGGTTTTCGACAGAACCGTCCATGGCAGCTGCTTTGCCTGTTGAATTTGCCGAGTTGAACCAAATGTCCGCAGCCAGTGCACAAGCCACATAAACCACGTTTGTAATAAATCGGAGTGGGCACCTGTAAAAAGCGCTACATTTTCAGCTTGAAGAAGCAGATCATGTCCCGTCGCTCATATGCCATCAAGGTAATCGCATGAGAATCATTTCTGAAACAGCCTCTGAAGATTTGTCTGGAGGCACGTTGTTCCCAAACCTTTACCCGCAATACGGAGATTTCGATACCATCCGCTCAAGTGGTGAGTATTTGGTGTCCTCCTTGACCCTGGGCACGATGACTGAAGCATTTCTTCAAGTTTCTGAGGAAGAGAGCCAAGACGTCGACTCCTTTGTGATGCAACTTGATGCCGGCGATACTTATCAGGTCGTATTCTCGTCTGCAGAAACCGAGCAATTTCTCAGCAATCGTGGAATGACGGTGTTCGGAACGGACGGACGCTTTGTAGACCTGATCCTCAACGACTATGGCAACACGTTCAGTCCTTCCGGAACTCTGACGTCCTTGACGTTTACTCCCGAGAAGAGTGGCGAATATCTGTTGTTTTCAAGCTTCAGTAATTGGGGTGGGCCCGTAACGGCATCATATGGACTGACACTGGAGAAAGTTGACGATGTAACGCCTTGGGACATATCGCTCAGCCGAGACGGCATGGGCGCCAAGGCTGTCATCGCGTCGGGTGATGAGATGATCCGAGCCGGGACAGCGGTCACCATCTCCCTGACATTCGATACTTCTAACATAACATTCGATGACGTCAGGATGCTGGTTTCGGGCAGTATGTCGACATCCATATCGTCGAGCAACAATGTAACGACCCTTTCAATCACACTGGCCGCCTCGCAGGCAGTCACCCTGCAGGAACTGGTCGAGGTCAGTTTCTACGGGACCGGCAACGCTGGTACCCTTGAGGTTTCCCACGGGTCCGTTCGCGTCGGCGGTACATCTGCCATCGTCGATATAGGAGATCCTATCTCCACGCCCGGCAACATGGTTTTGTCTGGAACTGCCGGCAGTGACCTTCTGACTGGCGATATCGGCAATGACAGGCTCTCGGGCCTGGCTGGCGACGACACCATTGTTGGAAACGCTGGCGACGACGTGCTTGATGGCGGTGCCGGGGCTGATGAGCTGATCGGTGGTGCCGGCAACGACACCTACATCGTCGACAACGTCGGCGACAAAGTGATCGAGGCCCCAGGGAATGGTACAGATACAGCACGTGTGTCGACATCTCAGGCGCTGACGAGCAATGTCGAAAATCTGGTCCTGACAGGCAGCTCAAACATTAACGGCACCGGCAACGCGCTCGCCAACCGCTTGACCGGGAACACTGGCAACAATGTCCTCGACGGCAGAATTGGGGCGGACACAATGGAGGGCGGTGTAGGCAACGACACCTACATCGTCGACAACGGGGGCGACCGGGTGATTGAGGCTGCAGGCGGCGGTACGGACACGGTATATGCCTCAGTGTCCTACACCTTGGCTGATCATGTCGAGTACTTGGTTCTGACAGGAACTGGGCAGCTGAACGGCACCGGCAACGCGCTAAACAACCGACTGACCGGTAACGCCGGCAACAACGTCCTGAATGGCGGCCTCGGCGCTGACATGCTGGAAGGCGGTGCAGGTAATGACACCTACATCGTCGACAAGGTAGGCGACCGGGTGATTGAGAACGTAGGCAGCGGTACGGACACGGTGCGTGCGTCGGTGTCTTACACGCTGGCCGCCAATGTGGAAGATCTGGTCCTGACAGGCAGCGCAAACGTCAACGGCATTGGCAATGTGCTGAACAACCGCCTGACTGGGAACGCCGGCAACAATGTCCTCAACGGCGGCCTTGGCGCGGACATGCTGGAAGGCGGTACTGGCAACGACACCTACATCGTCGACAACATCAGCGACCGGGTGATCGAGAACGTAGGCAGCGGCACAGACACGGTGCGTGCGTCGGTGTCTCACACGCTGGCAGCCAATGTGGAGAACTTGGTCCTGACCGGGGGTGTTCATCTCAACGGCACCGGGAACGCAATCGCCAACCGCTTGGCCGGGAACGCCGGCAACAACGTCCTCAGTGGCAATCAGGGTGCCGACACCCTGATTGGGAACGCCGGCAACGACAGCCTTTTCGGTGGTGACGGAAACGACAGGCTTCTGGGCGGGTTCGGTTTTGACCGCTTGTTTGGAGGCACAGGGAACGACTTTCTTGACGGGGGCCTCGGCGGCGACCGACTGGAAGCTGGTGCCGGCAATGACACACTTGCAGGCGGCGCCGGCAACGATGCGCTCTTTGGTGGGTTGGGCAACGACAGGCTGGTCGGCGGCTCAGGCAAGGATCAGTTGACCGGAGGCATGGGCGCAGATCAGTTCGTGTTCACCAATCAACTCGACTCCGGTGCAGGGGCGGCCGGACGGGATGTCATCACCGATTTTAATCGGGTTCAGGGAGACAGGATCAATCTGGCTGCGATAGACGCGAACTTACCCCTGGCAGGCAACCAGGCGTTCGAGTTCGTGGGTACTGACGGCTTCTCAGGGTCTGCAGGCGAAGTGCGCTACCAGCACGGCAACGGAACAACGTTGATCTCTGCCGACCTTGATGGTGATCGACGGGCAGATTTTTCAATCGAGCTGTCTCGTCAGGTTACCCTGCACGAGAACGACTTCTTCCTATGATCCTGGTGTTCCTCCGTGCGTGATACCTTGTGCTCATGCACGGAGGAACACTTGCCGTGTAGCAAGAAAAAGCGATTTTAAAACATTATGAAACTCAACGGCACCTGGCATCTCTGTCTTAAA
The DNA here is from genome assembly GCF_024105395.1 of Paracoccus sp. 08. Taxonomy (NCBI): domain Bacteria; kingdom Pseudomonadati; phylum Pseudomonadota; class Alphaproteobacteria; order Rhodobacterales; family Paracoccaceae; genus Paracoccus; species Paracoccus sp. 08. Next base: position 41,180 of record NZ_WEKR01000027.1, read on the forward strand.
ATCTGCCAGTCACCACCTTGGCTACAATAGCTGAATTCGGTCGTTGCTCAATGTGGTTCTACGCGCCATGTCAGATCTACCGCCCCATTTGTAAGAACTTGCCTGCAAGCTGGCCGGGTCATAGCACTAGACCTAGGAGACTCACGACAGGGCGGTTTCTAAAAGCCATCGCGCCTCGTATCAGCTGCCCTGAGGATCGATCGCTTTCACCGTATTGGCGGTGGCGGCATGGCTGTCGATAGCCGCCTTGCGGCGAGAGGCGTATGCCAGCGATTTCGACCAAATGACGGCTGCCATGACGCGCTGATGAGTCTCAGCTCTTCTGTTGGTGCCTGCGTGAGCTGATCAGCGGGCGAGCAGGTGAAAGTTTGTATATCAACTGGGAGCTTATGACGGCACGGGTCCTCTCAGTCTGCCTAGCGAGGGGGCCGATTGCGTTACACCATAGGAATCAAAACAAACTTGTAAAGCAGGTGCAGGGCTATTGCGCGCCCTGCCCATATTATACACCCTCTTTATAGTTAAAACCTATTTTATGGGTAACAATCCCGGTCTGCGATACTCCTTGAGACCCACTACCAGCATGTCATGCGGGCACTCTTCGAGCATAGTGTTATTGATAACCTCCTCCCAACTGGTCAAGGTGTACTTGGCGAGGGCTTGGTCGATGACCCAGTTGACGTCAGACTGCGTCCAGTTGGCTTCCAGAGCCGCCAGGAATGCCTCCTCATGTGGGAACGGGACAGGGTCAGGTTCCCCATGCACCAGCCAGTGCATCGGGTTGCAGCAAAGCGTGTTGCCGCAGTGGTTGCGCATCGTGAACTCGTAGAAGGGCTTCTTCAGGAGCATGAAGATGTAGCGATGCACGAGCAGCCGCTTCCCCTCGACGATGATCAGACCGTAAGGGGTTTCGGGGACCAGGTCCTTGTAGGGACGCTTGTTGTGGTCACGGACGATTTTGGCTCGCAGGCGAGACTTGCTGATCGTCTTGCGGCCCGTCCAGGGCATGCACTCGGCCGGCAGATCTTCCATTTTCCGCTTCCCAAGAACGATCTCCTCAAGCACGGGGGTTCCGGTCTTCTTTGCCAGCCGTCGGGCATACTGTTCGAGTTTCATGCGTCGATCCTCCAAGCCAGCCCGCGCTGCGCCATGCTAGTTTTGCAGATACTCATGATCAGCAATTGAGGAAATATAGTTTTGTATTTGAACATGGCTCTCATCTTTCTTGATGAGGCTATGCATAAACTAGTTTGAAAGAGAAGACTTTCCAAGTTCGCGAACTATAGGACAACTTCCAGAAGTTGGACCTATCAAATGACTTCCATGACAAACTTGGTCTCTCAGGCCATAGCGATGACGGTCAAGAAAGCACCGCCGCTTAAATTATCGGAAGCGTAAAAAAACTTTTTCTTGGTCATTGGTGCTCTTCTGCCGACAAGAGAACGGGTTATCTCCAGCCTGAACATTGGTCAGCGCTACCACTACCTGACTTCGCGAAGTTTAAATTTGCATATATTTAGCAAGTACTTGAACGTTGGGTAAGATGTAGAGACAATGCTCGGAATAGTGTTTGACCCCCAGGACGCTATAAAAAGAAGCAGAGGAAAAACTTTTCCAAATTATAAATATATAAAATTAACTTCTGGAACTTCAATTTTCTAAAGTCTAAACTATTCTTTCTTTTCCTTGACTTCTTTTAGAGAAAAAAAGAGTTCTCAAGTTCTAGAAGTTAGCTTCGGGGTCGCCGACAGCGATACCCCTGGCCGAACCCGAACCTATTTTAGATTCAGTCCCCAGTCCCTGGGTATCTTAGATCTGGATCTGGTCAAGGGGCTGATTTGGGAAACTGGTTCTCAGAACCAGATGCCGATACATGCCCAGATGCAGGTTCCTGAGAGGATGGAGACGGGGAGCCAGTTGCAGATCATGGTTTCAGTCCTTGCATAGGGCCGCTGAGGGCCTGTTACTGTTTCAGGTAGGGGGCAATCCAAATTGCGGCTTCACGCGGTTCTGGAGCTTCTATCACCGCTCTACGGGCATCCCCGCGCGAAAAAAGAGATGGGCCCCCCGTAGGGGGGCCCGATCAGGCCGCGTCGTCCAGTTTCTGGTCCATCTTCCCGTCGATCAGTTCCTGCGCCCGGTTCTGGATCGCTTTTAGATCCGCAAGGTTCATGTCCGCCATTTAGACCAGAACCAGATCCAGAACCGAATTCTGGAGCACTTGATTCAGCGTGTCAGGACTAGCTCCAGGTTTCGCTTCGCGGCCAGAATAATCGTGTGTCATCGCGAGGACGGTATCTTCCTTGGTTGTCTGCAGGTCGAGTTGGCTTACTCGCACGCAATGCGGTTAGGTGAATGCGCTTCCGGGAGGATAATTCATACAGCCACTGGTAGTGATCTGCCCCAAGAGGTTATCAGGAGGCTACAGGAGGTCCCAAACAGGTGCGGCGGCGTGTGGGGTAGCGGCCAGTGCAAGTGGCCGCGGGTGGGTCTTGCTATGGCTCTGGGGGAGCCTCTGGTAAGGTAGCATGCTTTCCTCATCGTGTGCCCCGCTGTTCTCTCACGCGGATGTTCCTTTCGAGACTGGTGACCTGTCAATCTGCGAACCGTGCAACAATTCCTTGGCGACAATTTCTCGACGCATGTTCCTGATGCAGTCATAGTGTCACTCCAAGAGGGTTCGTCACGAGGATCTGGAGCCATGACCAATCAAAGATCTGCAGCGCGGGACACCCAACCGTCTGATGAAAACGATCATCGACTTGCCGACCTTGAGACACGGCTAGCCGATATCCATGCCCTGGTCGCCGAAACGCACAAGCTAACCGCGGCTACGCATCGCCAGGTGACAACAAGGCCTATCGGGTTTCCCCACAGAGCCAAGTCTCCGGAAGACGGATGGCGCTTCTGGCTGACGTCCCTCCTTTTTCCGATGCTTTTGGCCATCGTTCTGATTGGGGGGACGGCCTATATCGTAAAGACGTTTTCCTGAAAGACGAGTCCTCTGCTTGTTGAAGACCACGTTCCTGGATCACCCATTGCAAGATCCAGTGTGCCTCCAAAGGCCGCGACGGCAGGGTAAACAACTTAGGAGAAAGACGCTTTTTGCAGCCTACTTTGCGCTTTTGTGCGCGTTGGCAACACTTGTGGTCTGGTTGGACGACAGCAGCGTGAGCGATCCGACGTAACCCTTATGGGCTGTGGGAAGAGCGCCGGAAGAACGATTGTCATGGCGATGCATATGTCTCCCATGACAGGGCTAGTGGGGAGACTTGGCTTTAGAAGGGGCTATCCGAGGCTTACCGTTCGTCCAGACAGCGCATGAACGCGTCGAACATGTCAGCCGCCGCATCACGTATAATGCACGGGCTGGCATGCCTCACGCTGGTAAAAATCGGAATTTTTTGCGCACGCAGATCATAGGACGGTTCGACAGGGGAGGTGGGACCCTTTTTTTACGCATTGGGCCATGGGACTTTTGACGGATCGCCTGACGGCTCCCAGAAAATTTCTGATTTCCAGGCGCACCAAAGTGCACCGCGCCGATCCATTCAGGGTCGGGTCTTCTCCCGCTCTGGGACCTCCAGGCGACTGGCGGTCGTGTTTCCGGGTCTTCGAAACGGGTTCGCGCCCCTATCGTTGCCGCAATGTTCAAAAGGAAGCGCCTTACCTGCCGAAGCCCCTAGCACGGTGGGGTGCCGGCAAGCGGTTCAAGCCGCCGCAACTGTCAGAGCGGCGGTGATGACCTGTTCCGGCAAAGAGGCAGAAGCGGAAACGCCGCTCTTTTCCGCACAGTTTGCTTCCTAAAGGATTCTGATAAAGAACCACACCGTGATACTTTGTCTGCCAAAAAAGTTTTGCGATCTGCGCGGTGGCGCTACCTCAGGTCGTGCTCCATCCGCCCTTGCGTCGCAGGTACGGAAACCCGTGCTTCGGACCCCAGTCAGACACCGTCATGTAGATCGTAGTTGCACCGACATCAAAGGCCGAGGCCAGGGCAGCGATCACCTCGCCACCGTTGTAGCGCGCAATGATTGTCATGCGGTCCTTGTCGGTCAACTTCGCACGATGGTCAGACGCGGCTACGACGCGCAGGAACGGGTAGCCGTTGAGCGGCCCCCAGTGCAGCACCACTGCCCGGACACCGGTCAGTCCCAGAGAAACGCCCTTGGCGATTGCATTGTAGCTCTCACCGGCCGCGCGGCGCCGGCAGATTTCGGCCCGCTGATGATCTGTCACCTTGGACGCCCGTGCCTTCTCACCCTTGAAGCCCCCCGCGGCTTTTTTTGCTGCCTGCGCTGCACGTCGGGCCTGCCGCTCGTCTTCGTAGCGGCGCAATGTTTCCCTGCGCTGCCCGGCAAACAGTGCGACCCGTGTAGCCGACAGCTTCGCGCGGGCTTCGCGCGACATCTTCTTCCCTTTATGGGCCCGGGAGATGGCCGCACGTGCTTCGGGGGACTTGATGTGCCCATAGGCGGGATGCGCCTTGCCGAACTTGCCCCAGCCCGGGTTTCCTTTGCCGGACGACCGAAGACTGATGCCGGCGATCTGCTGGGGTGACAACTTGCGCCCGGCCCCGCCATCGCCGCCCGGCGTCATGTTGTAGCCGATGGAGCGGTCCCGGTAGCTTCCGGTCTGGGCGATCCATGCCCGCTCGAGTGCTTGCAACTCCGTGTCATTCTCCCCCTGGTCGATGATCTTCCAGTCGAAGGCGCTCCAGCCATGCTTGCGGATCGAGGCATAGAAATAACTGTCGCTGCCGTAGAGATCGCGGCGCATCGCCCGTTGGCGGTGGCGGGCCTTTGCATGGTAGAGGTGCCGGACGGTCTTACCGATGTAGATCTTTCCGGTTATCCGGTTCGTGGCACGGTAGATGATCATCGACGAACCACGGGGGACGGACTTCTCTTGCAGGATGACTCTTTCCAGGCCGTCAGACGGCCGGCAGTCGCCACGACCGTTCGGCGCAGGCTCATCACGATGGCGCGCATGAGCTTCGGTTGCGTGATGCGGGCGATCCGATTCAGAATGACCCATTTGGATACCAGTATCATCGCACGGGGCAGGGGTGTCGGAATGCGCTTCCGGCTCGTCTTCAGGTCTGTTGGTCATACGGCCTCTCGAAGGGACATGAAAGAAGAAACTTTCAAAATGAAAGATTATTGGCCGTGGTGAGGAAGAGGAACCTGTCCTTTGGTTGGGTGGAGGCGGCAATCCGGTATGGCGGGGTCTTCGGTGCGGCCGAGAAACTCGTCTATCGGGAGATCTTCGGCCTGTCGGAGCCGACCGTCTCCCGGCATCAGGCGGAGTTCGAGATGCTGTTCGAGCAGGCCTGCGGACCGGTCTTCCTGCGCGACGAAGAGGGTCGGGTGCAGGGCGGCAGGCTGACGCTGGACGAGAACGCCACGCTGCCAGAGGCGCCGGTCTTCTCTTCCATACCGCGTCTGGAGCGGTGGTTGGACGACATGCTGGGCAGCAGGGGGTACGTCGAGGCGGATCTCCGGCAGCCAGATCCGAACCTTGCCGTCGTGCGGACGGTGGTCCGTGCGATCCGCACCGAAACGCCCCTTCTCGTCACTGTAGATGGCGGGGGACGAGAGCAAGGTCGCCTGGTCTCGCCTCACGCCATCTTCCGCATCAAGGGACGGTTCCTCATGCGGGGATACGAACACCTGACGATGCAGTACCAGGACACTGCACTGGCGCGGATCACCCGGGTCGTCCTTGCGCCCGGGACCGAACCTTACAGGGATGCTCGGCTTGACGAGGCATGGAAGCGGTTCAGCACCGTGGTGACCCGGAGGCGCGATGCCGGGCCGGACGATGAAGCGTGTGCGTTCAGCGACAAAGAGGACGAAGACGAAGGCTACGGCGAGATCCAGGTCCGGGAGGCATTCCTTCCTTACCTCCGCGATGAGGTCGTCGGGAGCTATCTGGACCCCGACCCGGTCAGCAAAGAGGATCCAGGTCGGAAGTCCAAGCCCGGGCGGTCCTGACCCAAGGACATGGGAACCTCCGCATGCAGGAGACGCAATTTTCCTGACCGCCTTATGTTCAGCCTGCGTTCGGAATGAAGGTCCGGAACATGCCCCAGACGGTCACAAAGTGCATGCTGTTGCAGTACTTGAACGACATGGAGAGTGCTTTGATAGGCCGGGAGCCGCAAAGGCGGCGACGGCGTCAGAGACACGAGAACTGAACGAAGAGATAGCGTCAGTCCTCTGCGCTCGCCTCGGCGACGACCGAACAGTCTTCCGCAGATAGAAGACTAGCCGAAAAGCATGCTACGCCACCGCCCCAGGGGCCTTGGCCAGCAAAGACGGCAGCCACCGGGCTGACAAAGCACCAGGATACGATGACTAAAAGGATCTGCTTTAGGCATCCATTTCGTCTAGGCGGGAAAGACGTTCACATCTAAGACGTGTATCAAAAGTCATGCGGTTTAAGACATGTCGCAAAAGGGCGTTCTACGACGCCTTTGCAGCACGCTGGACGATATTGCACCAACGATCGTTTTTGAACATGAGGCGAGGACGGACATGGAACCAAATGAGAACGGTGAAGCTGATCCGGGTCTTCTGACGGTGATTTCAAGCGAGATAAAGACGAAGAGGGTTTTTAACCAATTGGACAGTCCTAATGGTCAAATTAACGTTTTAGCTTGACTTTAAGAGAAGCCGATTTGGTAAGCGGCATCGAAAACTAGCAGCAATGCTGACGGGCAGGGAACTAGTGCATGTGCAATCTACAGCGCGACAATGCCTCAGGACCCCGCATCTGATTGAGCATGTCCTTGCGGGACAGGCGTAGCTGATAGCGGACCGACAAAAGCGACCGGACATACTGGGTATGGGGACTACGGACATTGGCCTCCTTGAACCAGCCGATCCGCCTAAGTTCTGCCAGCCCTTGCGCGTCGTTCTTGTCCGTCTTGTTCTTGCGCATGGATAGCGCACGGTTCGCATGCCTTGCGTCCATGCAAATGATCGGCAATCCCCGTGCCCGCAACGCACGCCACAACCACAGCGTCGTCGAACCCGTTTCCATGCCAACGCGCAGGCAGTTGGGTGCCTTCTCCTGAATGATGCAAGTCAAGGCATCGGGATCCGACGCCACAGCACCCTGAAACAAGCGCTTTCCATCATTCCTTGTGCATCACCAACCATGCGATTGAGGATGCCGAACCTTGATAGCCGCTGCGCTAAGCGTTCCTGAGCTGCAGCCCTTGGACACGCAGGCACACAAGGTGCTTTGCAGGTATGGATGTTGAGCGGGATCTTCAGATCACGCGTGCAGGTATGGCTCTGCAGCTGGCTTGTATCCGACTACGAACTGCAATAGCGGGTGTTAAGTCATTCCCAGAAGGAAAGATCATGGCGTCAGGCTCACAAATGAGAGCAAAGCTTTGGGTGGCGATGCTCACAGTCTCTCTCCTCGGGGGATGTTCCTCGATGCTGACTGATGCCCTTGGGGGCACGCAGGAACTTCCGGAGGAGGTGATCGCATTGGCCGCTCCAAACCAGAATATTGCGACAGCACGTCTCCAACCAGACGATAATTGCTACTGGTATGAGCACGTAGGTCCGGTCGAAACGACACTTTTGCCGCTTGCATCAAAGCAAGGTGGCCCCATCTGCCTCGCAGACGGATGAGAATATCCTTTAACCGGAACAATTCATGAAGCCGTCGTTTCGCACCGTATTGGCATGACGTCGCCCATTCTGGTTTGACCCGCACAACGGACTTTGACGCCCGGTTTTTTGTCCCTGGCGTTGATGTGAGTAAGGTTGTGCGGGTTGATGTTTCCGGGTGAGCGGGGCGCTTGGCGTCAGGCGGGACACGGTGGTTCGAGGGCGCGGAATAGCAGAGTGAGAAGCTTCCTGCGCGGACAGCAGGTCGGAAGCGTGAT